>NZ_JBNTQO010000006.1:0-296823 GCF_050630465.1 Bacillus basilensis
TAAAGTTAGTTTGTCTAGCATCTAAAAATAAAAATTGACGTTTCACGTTGTTTGTTTCGTTCAGTTTTCAAAGAACTTGTCTGTCGCTCAGAAGCGACTTCATCATATTAACATCTTCATTTTTCGATGTCAACCAAGTTTTAAAATTTCTTTTTTTGTCATTTTCTGCGTTTCCGCATCAGCGACGTTTATTAATATACCATCATGTTTTTTTAATAACAAGTGTTTTTTATAAAAAAACACAAAAAAATTTCCACCCTACTTTCTTCTATATAGATACACCTCATCCTCCTCTACAGAAAACTGCTATTTAAATTGTATACCAATATACTCTAATTGACCAAACTGCATCTCATAATCCCTTCCTAGCTTGCATTCTCTTCTATACTAAAGCCCATAATCATTTACTTCTGTATAAACTAACAATATAAAAAAACAAATCAATCCACACAAAAAAGAAAATATATACACCACTCCCCTCTTCAATCAATATCTTCACTTCCTAGATAAAGCGAACAAGCTGATTTTTTGTTTTGTTCTCCACACAAATTATTAGTTAAACGAATCAGGTGTCTACAGGTAGCCCGACTCCAACCGAAATTTTAGGCGGGAGTCTCATCGCCCTACGAATAGCGGGATAAATAACGAAATACCAACAAAAACATTACCTTAAAATTATTGTTAGAATTTTTTTACATTTAATTAATGAAAGATATCCATTTTTTGTTATATAGTAAGAAAGGACGTACCCAACTATAAATAAACCAATGGAGGAATTACTTTATGGATAGGTTAACAAAGTTTTCATTGAAAAACCGAGCCGCTGTTATCATCATGGTTTTTCTCATTTCCATACTCGGCGTTTATTCCGGCTCTAAATTACCTATGGAGTTTTTACCAAGCATCGATAATCCAGCAGTCACTGTCACAACCTTATCTCCAGGACTCGACGCTGAAGCAATGACGAAAGAAGTAACTGCTCCCCTCGAAAAACAATTTCGCAATTTAGAGCACATCGACAACATCACTTCTTCTACGCATGAGGGATTATCACGCATCGATATTGCGTATACATCCAAAGCAAATATGAAAGATGCAGCAAGCGAAGTTGAAAAGGCGATTAATACAATTAAATTACCTAAAGATGCAACGAAACCCGTAGTTAGCCAACTAAATACTTCTATGATTCCACTCGCTCAAATTGCAATCCAGAAGCAAAACGGATTTTCAAAAGCAGATGAAAAACAAATCGAAAAAGAAATCGTACCACAACTCGAAAGCATTGATGGTGTTGCCAACGTTATGTTTTTCGGAAAATCAGCTTCTGAATTATCTATCACACTAGACCCAAACCAATTAAAAGATAAAAACGTAACAACCGAGCAAATATTAAAAGTTTTACAAGGAAAAGAAACTTCCACTCCAGCTGGATCCATTACCGTTAATAAAGAAGAATATAATCTTCGCGTCATTGGGGATATAAAAAATGTAGATGACATTAAAAACATTACCATTGCACCTCAAGTAAAATTACAAGATGTTGCTCAAGTTGAACTTAAACAGCACTACGATACAATCTCACATATAAATGGAGAAGAAGGCACTGGATTAATCATCATGAAAGAGCCAAGTAAAAATGCAGTTGCAATCGGAAAAGAAATTGATAAAAAAATCAAAGATATAAGTAAAGAATATAAAGATCAGTTTTCTATTAAACTTTTAGCCTCAACTCATGAGCAAGTTGAAAATGCTGTTACTAGTATGGGAAAAGAAGTAATCCTTGGAGCAATTGCTGCAACTCTAATTATCTTAATCTTTTTGCGTAACTTCCGAACGACACTCATCGCTGTCGTCAGTATTCCATTCTCTATTTTATTAACACTTTTTTTACTACACCAATCTAATATCACACTTAACACCCTAACACTTGGTGGTTTAGCCGTTGCAGTGGGACGTCTCGTCGATGATAGCATCGTTGTCATTGAGAATATTTTCCGTCGTTTACAAAAAGAATCTTTCTCTAAAGATATTATTCTCGATGCAACGAAAGAGGTCGCCGTCGCAATTACTTCTTCCACTTTAACAACGGTCGCTGTTTTCTTACCTATCGGCCTCGTATCAGGAGTAATCGGAAAATTAATGTTACCTATGGTATTAGCAGTTGTATATTCTATTCTTTCATCCTTACTCGTTGCACTAACAGTTGTTCCACTTATGGCTTTTTTACTACTCAAAAAGACAAAACATCGAAAGCCAAATTCTTCACCACGATATGTCACTACATTAAAGTGGGCTCTTTCGCATAAATTCATTATTCTACTTACTTCTTTTTTATTATTTGCAGGATCGATTGCAGCCTATATATTACTACCGAAAGCGAACATAAAATCTGAAGACGACACAATGTTATCTATTAACATGACTTTCCCAGCTGATTACGCTGCTGAAACACAAAAACAAAAAGCCTTCGATTTCGAAAAGAAATTACTTTCTAATTCAGATGTAACGGATGTTATTTTACGAATGGGATCTAGCGCAGAAGATGCACAATGGGGACAAACAACGAAAAATAATCTTGCCAGTATATTTGTAGTCTTCAAGAAAGGCTCTGATATTGATCAGTATATTAAAGAGTTAAAAAAAGGACATAAAGCTTTTGAGCCCGCTGAACTTGATTATATAAAAACGAGTTATTCAAGCTCTGGCGGCGGTAATATTTTGCAATTTAACGTAACAGCCACTAACGAAACGAATTTGAAAGAGGCTGCTACTATCGTCGAAACAAAACTAAAAGATATGCCTACTCTCTCTAAAGTAAAAACGAATTTAGAAGACTCTAAGAAAGAATGGCAAATCCATGTTGATCAAACAAAGGCCGAACAACTAGGATTAACACCAGAATTAGCAGCACAACAAGTAGCATTCCTTATGAAGAAATCACCTATTGGTGAAGTTTCAATCAATAATGAAAAAACAACTATTATGATAGAACACAGAAAGGAAAACATTACTAAACAAGAAGATATTTTAAACACAAGTATATTATCACCTATCAATGGACCAATTCCTTTAAAAGACATTGCAACTATTTCAGAAAAGCAACTTCAAACAGAAGTCTTCCATAAAGACGGAAAAGAAACGATTCAAATTACGGCAGAAGCTACAAATGAAGATTTAAGTAAAGTAAGCACAGAAGTAAACAAAGCGATAACTGATTTAGATTTACCTAGCGGCGCAAAAGTAAATATTGCAGGCGCCACTGAATCTATGCAAGAGAACTTCACGGACCTATTCAAAATTATGGGAATTGCAATCGGGATTGTATATTTAATAATGGTTATTACCTTCGGGCAAGCACGCGCTCCTTTCGCAATTCTGTTCTCCTTGCCACTAGCTGCTGTCGGCGGCATTTTAGGATTAATCTTTTCAGGAACACCTGTTGATATAAATTCATTAATTGGCGCATTAATGTTAATCGGGATTGTCGTTACAAACGCTATCGTATTAATAGAAAGAGTACAACAAAATCGAGAACATGGAATGGAAACAAGAGATGCATTACTAGAAGCGGGATCCACTAGATTACGTCCAATTATTATGACAGCTATAACGACAATCGTCGCTATGCTACCACTCCTATTCGGTCAATCCCAAGCAGGAAGTATGGTATCAAAAAGTTTGGCGGTCGTTGTCATCGGTGGTTTAGCAGTTTCAACCGTTCTTACATTAGTAGTTGTTCCAGTTATGTATGAACTATTAGATAAAATCGGAAGAAAAAGACGCTCTCGCAGAAAAATAAGCACTTCTACAGAAACACCTGATATTTAAAGAAAAAGCGTTATCTTCACGAATGAAGATAACGCTTTTTTCTCTACCTACTCATATAATCCATCATTTTCTCCGCATACCGCTCTAGAGGTTCACTAGAATCCACAATAAGATATTCACTATTTAGAGGTCTTTCACTACCATCTAACCACTTTTTAAAAGCCACTTCCGACTCTACCTTTTCAATTTGACTGACCATACGCTTACGTATTTGTAACCTATCATTAATCTCTTCCATATCATTCAGATAACACTCAATATATTTATATTTTACACCATGTTTATTAGACAGCTTAATTCCTTTTTCAACCATCCCTTCATATAGACATGGACTATCCAATATCACACTATGTCCTTGTTCTAAATATGAATCAATCAATACCCATTCAACGTCGTATGATACTCCTCCAACAATCACCGATTCAATTCCTTTCATTTTTAATGATTGTAACAATGCGGATTTCAAAACATCATGATCTACAATTACAGCACCTGTTAACTTCGCTATATACTTAGAAACTGTCGATTTTCCTGTTCCAGGAAAACCTGACATTTGCAGAAAAAACAATTCCTCTACTCCTTCATTTGCCCCTATTCATCTCTATAATTAATTACAAATTCAACAATCACTACATCCATTCCTTCTATATTAAAATACAAAAAAGAACTCCTACTTATAAGTAGTGAGTTCTTTTTTGTAATCTATGCTGCTTTTACCTTCTTCGTCGTTTTACTTTTTCTTTTCGTCCCTGTAAAACGTTTGTGCAATACAGATGCTACCAAGCGTGAAATAACATTGAATAGTAATACCATAATAATTAATACTGCTGCAGATTTTGTCGCAATCAACTTCGCATCTGGAATAACTCCTTCAGAATTCAGCTTCCAAATGTGAACCGCTAACGTTTCAGCTGGTCTAAACGGATTTAAAGGATGCGCAGGGCTTGAGAAGTCCGCTGCCGAATTTAAAATCGGAGATGTTAAACCCGCTGTGTAAATCAATGCTGCTGCTTCCCCAAATATACGACCCGCCGCTAAAATAATACCTGTAATAATTTGTGGTAATGATGACGGGATAATAATACGAGCGATCGTTTGCCACTTCGTTGCACCTAATCCAAGACTTGCCTCTTTTACATTATGAGGAACTTCTGAAATCGCATTTTCACAAACACGCGTTAAACCTGGTAAGTTTAAAATCGTTAAAGCAAGGGCGCCACCCATTACTGTGTATCCCCAACCTGTCATAGTAACAAACACTAACAAACCAAATAAACCAACAACAATAGATGGTAAAGACGCCATTGTCTCAATACATAAACGAACAAAGTTTAAAAAACGTCCTTGTTTTGCATACTCTGCTAAATATATTCCAGCACCTAACCCAAGAGGGATAGATATAATAAGCGTTATAACAAGCATGTAGAAAGAATTAAACAACTGCGGACCAATCCCACCACCAGCTCTTGTATTACTTGGTTCTCCAAACAAGAAACTAGGATCCCAAAATCCCCATCCCTTTTGTAAAATTTCAAACACTAAGAACACCAGCATAGCTACAACTAAAGCCGCAACCGCATAAAAAACACCTGTCCAAATTTTATTTACCGTTCTTGCATTCATTATTATCGCTCACCTCTTTGCCCAATCGCTCGAATTACTAAAATAAACAGGAATGAAATAACAAGTAAAATCATCGCTAAACTCCATAGCGCATTGTTCCAAGCAGTTCCGTTTAATGTATTTGTCATGTCCATTGTCAAAATACCAGTTAACGTTGCTGTCGGACTATATATTCCTTCTGGTAATTTAATTGTGTTCCCAATTACCATTTGAACCGCTAACGCTTCACCAAAAGCACGCGCCAAACCTAAAACAACACCTGTTAAAATCCCTTTTTTCGCAGCAGGAACAATCACTCGGCTAATCGCTTGCCATTTCGTTGATCCTAGACCATAAGAAGCTTCTAAATAATCAAATGGAACAGAGCGTATTGCATCAGAAGCGATACTAGCAATAGTAGGTAAAATCATAATACTTAATACAACAATACCTGCAATTAAACTAAAGCCTACTCCCCCAAACGAATCACGTAATAGCGGTACTAAAATCGTAACCCCTAATAACCCGTATACTACCGAAGGAATACCAACTAATAATTCTAAAACAGGCTTCAATACTTTATTTCCAAACTTCGGCGAAATTAAATTCATGAATATAGCAAGAGCTATAGCAATTGGCGCACTAATAATAACCGCACCTAACGAAACCACTGTTGAACCTACAATGAAAATCAAAGCCCCGAAGGTTCCTTCGTCAGCATTCGGATTCCATTTTGTCGATGTTAACATCTCAGTAAATGAGATACCACTTTGTGTAAAAGATTGAATACCTTTACCGCAAATAAAAGCAATAATAGCTAATGTAATTAAAACAATAAAAATACCACAAAACGTAACAAGCGACCTTCCTATATATTCACTTTTTACGTAATTAATTTGTTTTTTCCCCTTCATCACAGGTCAGACCCCACTTCATAGATTGAAATGAACAGGACTGGCCTTGCAGCCAGCCCCATAAATTTGATTACTTATTTAATTTAGACATTGGAATGTAGCCCATATCTTCTACTTGCTTTTCAAAGTCTTTACCTTTTACATAATCAATGTAAGCTTTCGTTGCTTCTTTCGCTTCACCTTTTGTTACCATGTACTCGTAAGACCAGAATGGATATTTCCCAGACGAAATGTTTTCAACTTTTGGTTCAGCACCATCAATTTTCACTGTTTGTAATGCACCTTTTTTATCGCCAACCATATAAGACATTGCTAAATAACTTACTGATCCTGGAGTAGAGTTAATCGCTTGCTCTACTGCACCGTTAGAATCTTGTGTAGTACCAGTTCCATCATTGATTTTCGCGTCTTTCATAATTGTTTTTTCAAATGTAGCACGTGTACCAGATGAAGCTGGACGATTAATTACGTTGATTTTTTCGTCTTTCCCGCCTAATTCTTTCCAGTTTGTTACTTTTCCAGTGAAGATATCTTGTACTTGTTGTACTGTTAAGTTATCAACTTTTACATCTTTATTTACGACAAGCGCGAATGCAATACCCGCAACCTTGTTATCTACTAATTCTTTCGCTTTTTCAGCATCTTTTATTTTATCTCCAGATGGAACATCTGAATTACCAATTTGTACTGCACCCGATGCTACTTGGTTAATCCCAGTTCCACTACCGCCACCTTGAACTTGAATAGAAACTTTTGAATTTTTCTCCATGAATTTCTTTCCAGCTTCCTCCGCAAGAGGTAGAAGAGCTGTAGAACCAGCCGCTGCAATCGTACCTGATAATTCTTGTTTTGTATTATCGCTTCCTTTAGCAGTTTCTTTACTAGCTGTATCTTCTGCTTTCCCACATCCAACTAACGCTCCTGCTACCACTAAAGCCGCTAAAGAAAATTTAATACCTTTTTTCATAACCATGTCTTGTACCCCCATTTGGATTATCACTTTTCGAATTCATTTTCTTTCGAACACAAATTCATTGTAGGACAGCAATATTATGTGAGTGTTAAGCAATCTTTAATTTTAAGTAAATAACGATAATAACCCTTAAAAGCTAGGAATCCCAAGATTTATAGTTAAAAACCCCAACAAAATCCACACTAATTAAGTTGTAATGTAAATTTATTCTTAACAATGTAAATTCAATGTAAATGTTTTTCGTTCTTTTCCCCTTTTGGTTAAAAATACATTTACAAATCCATTATATTTTTTAACTTTTACATCCTTACTTTATTTACATTAAACAGAATTTCAGTAATATTTTTTAGTACAACTAAATAAATTGGAACAATTCTAAAAATAAATGAATATTTTTAAAGTACCAATTGACAGCATCATCCAATGTAGTCTACTATATTACTAACAAAAAGTTTACCTAAGGAAACTTTTTAAACTCAAACTAACAATATAGAGATGAGGTAACTTTTATGGTATCGGCTAATACAAAACCACTTTCCGAATTTAAGACAGGAGAGTTTGTACAAATTGAGAAGATACAATTAGAAGGAACTATGAAACGACGTTTATTAGATTTAGGATTTATCCCTGGCGCAACGATTAAAGTATTACAACGCAGTCCACTTGGAGATCCGGTCGCTTATCAAGTAAGCAACACAACTATTGCGCTACGCAAGGAAGAAAGTTCCCTTATTTTCGGGGTATTAATAGGAGATGATTTCAGATGAGCAAACATCGCATTGCTTTAGCTGGTAACCCGAATACCGGGAAAAGTACATTATTTAATACTTTAACAGGCTTAAAACAACATACTGGAAACTGGACGGGAAAAACTGTTTTAAAAGCTGAAGGGGAATATGAACATAACAGTAGTAAATATACATTAATAGATTTACCGGGAACTTACTCACTATATTCAAATTCTGCGGATGAAGAAGTAGCAAGGGATTATATTATATTTGAAAAACCAGAAGTAACTGTAGTTGTTATAGATGCAACTGCTATGGAGAGAAATTTAAATTTAGCACTCCAAGTGATGGAAATGACGAGCAACGTAGTCATTTGTATTAACTTAATTGATGAAGCTGAGAAAAAAGGCATCGTTATTGATGAAAAGAAATTAGCAAAATCACTCGGTGTACCTGTAGTTAAGATTTCTGCTCGTAACCGAGTAGGCATCGGTCATTTACTAAATGTCATTGCTAAAGTAGCAAATAAAAAACTAATTCCAACACCAATTAAAATTTCTTACAGCGAAAAAATCGAAAATATGATCCAGGAATTAGAACCACAAATTTATAAAGTGTTCGGCGATACGTATCCAGCACGTTGGATTGCGTTACGTATATTAGATGGAGATAAAAATTTCTTAACCGCACTTCAAAAACACCATAATGAACCACTTGTAAGGGAGGTCGTAATGAATGGAATCTCACTCAGCCAGTAAAGCTCTTCCATTGGACTATATTATTCAACATGCACAAACACTATCAAAAGAAGATATACGAGATGATATTGTCGGAGATATTTACCGAACATCCGCAAGCATATGTAAAGAATCTGTTCAATATACAAATACTGATAAATTGTATCGTTCTGAAAAACTAGATAAAATTTTCACATCTCCAATCTGGGGATTTCCAATTATGCTCGGTATTTTATCTATCATTTTTTATCTTACAATTGCAGGCGCTAACGTACCGTCTGATATGATTGCCGAGTTCTTCGGATGGGCCGAAGGGTATTTAACTTCTTGGTTCCAGGCAGCACATGCACCCGAATGGTTACATGGCATTTTAATACTTGGCTTATTTCGTGGTATCGGTGCTGTTATTAGCGTTATGTTACCACCTATGGCCATCTTTTTCCCTATGTTCGCACTATTAGAAAACTACGGGTACTTACCACGCGTTGCGTTTAATATGGACCGCTTATTCAAACGCTCTGGTGCACACGGCAAACAATCTTTGACAATGGCAATGGGCTTTGGTTGTAATGCAGCAGCCATCATGTCAACACGGATTATTGAATCACCACGTGAACGTATGCTTGCAATCTTAACAAACAACTTCGTTCCTTGTAACGGTCGCTGGCCTATGTTAATTTTAATGGCTTCATTATTTATGGCTGCTGGTTATACAGGTAGTATGCAAACATTAGTTACTGCTGGCGTTGTAGTTGGAATGGTTGTAATTGGTATTATTATGACATTAACCGTTTCCTGGGTGCTATCAAAAACAGCTTTAAAAGGCGTTCCAACTCACTACACACTTGAGTTACCGCCGTACCGTAAGCCAAAGGTTTGGAATACAATTGTACGTGCAACACTCGATAAATCAGTCTATGTTTTAAAGCGAGCTGTTGTTGTAGCTGCCCCTGCGGCTGCATTAACTTGGTTACTAGCTAATATTTTCATCGGTGACACAAGCCTGCTTATGTATTTTGTAAACTTCCTAGATCCATTCGCTAAAATGTTAGGACTTGACGGCTTTATTCTAGCTGCGTTCATTCTTGGGCTACCAGCGAATGAAATTGTTATCCCGATTTTATTAATGTCTTATTTATCAACCGGAGCTTTAACTGAAATAGATGATTTTAATCAAATTAAAAATCTATTTTTAGAAAACGGTTGGACTTGGTTAACAGCGTTAAACACAATGTTGTTCTCACTTCTTCATTTCCCATGTGGAACAACACTGGTTAACATATATAAAGAAACAAAAAGTGCAAAATGGACATTCTTATCGTTTGCAATCCCTACCGTTATCGCCATTGTTGTGACATTCCTCTCTACACAATTGGTACATTGGTTAGGGCTTGTATAAGCAAAGCATACATAGAAGGTATCCCCCTTCACATATGCTTTGCGCGAAAGAAACCTGAGATTATTCAGGTTTCTTTTTTTGTATATCCGTATTCCAAGGCTGTGCTCCATACGTTGTGAGTTTCTTATGAATAAAGTATATGGCTCCCGGAAGAACCGCCATTAATATCGTGCAACTAATACCCAATCCAGTAAACAACTTCCATCACCTTATTTCACTTTCTTTGGTAAAGCTGAACCCGAATGTTCAATTGTTGGATCAACATGAACGTGAATTTCAGCATTACTAAAATAATTCTGGCCTTGATCCCAATTTTTACTTATTTTTTTCCACTCTTTATAATTATGCCTCTTATATACCTCTCCTAATTCCAATACATCTACCTTATATTTTTTTTGAACAAGCTGTATAGACTTTTCAATACGCTTCGTCATTTCCTTTGAAATCTCTTTCTTTAAAAGTTTTTCATTCATCACTTGTTTCGGTTCATTAAAATGTAACTCAGCTAATATGCCTTCTGTGGACAAATGAATATCAAACTTCGGTTTTGTAGCATTTTCAGTAGACACCTGGATCTTTCGGCGCAACTTATGAATTTCATATGTAATGAGCTGATTCTTTTTACGAACAGTAAAGAAACCTCCAATTTTTTTACCTATTATATAGTTCATTCCTAATGTTTGTTCTCCACTCAAAGTTCCAACGCACTTATTATCCTTTCCACGAACCAATGCCGCTCCTTCCATTTGCACACCTTGTTTTGTTAGCCCTAAAAGAGGTAATGCAAAACTTCGATTTGCAATCATTTTCCCCTGCACTTCACCAATTCTCGCCGCCTCAATCATTTGAGCGTTTTTCGGAGGATGTTCAGCTAACATATCAATATACTGCGCCGGTAAATTTTCAGGTTTTGCACTCTGTTTTAAAATAGATTCTGCATTTTTCTTCGAAACAAACAAACGAATATTTCTTCTCATTTCATGATCGCGAATATATACATCTAACGTATTTTGCAAAACATACGGATTTGCCAATAATTCTTCCGAAAAAATAATTACTTGTATGTGCGGAAAAAATAATGTTCGACTAATTTTTTTAGCAATAATTCGGATTTGCTCAAAGACACTATCTGCTTTCGCACTAACATTAATGTAATTTTCACTACCTCCACCGCCCTGTCCACCTTGTTGCGCTAACTTACTAGGAAGTACCATCTGATACGTCCCTTTCATAATCGGATTTGATTTCTTTTTCTTCACAATATCGTAAGCTGCGCCTACTACAAATCCTCTTTCTTCTATTTCTTCTAGTTCAGAGCACCCACTTATAGATCCAGCCAAAACCATAACCATTATAATTTTAAGAAGGTGTTTCATTTCTACCATTCCTTCTTTTTATTTTATATACAATAAAAACTAACAGAGGCGCTAACACGACAAACCCCATATCTATCCACGCTAAATATGTGCCGTAACTTGATAAAGTATCTAAATTACCAGGGAGCATATTCATCATAAAAATAATAGGAGCACTTACGAAAATAAAAATATGTTTCTTCACTTTCGGAAACATGGCACAAAATAATAAAGATGCGACGTCATAATACATTGCTGTAGTGTTATAAATAGTAATAATCCAAGTAGTAAAAAAAATCGCATCGAATCTTTCTAAAAACCCTCCACCAATTTCAATTTCTTTCCCTAGTTCAATTGTTGGATATGTCAATCCACGCGTTGTCATGTACGTAAAAACACTAATACAAGTTACATAAATTAAAATATATGACAACACGTTTACCATCACCGCTTTTGCAACTGCCATTGGCGCTTTTTTTGCTGTCTTATCGTTTAACAACACAGCATAAAACAGAGCTACCTCAAATCCAATAAACGTAAAAATAGAATTTTTAACCCCCACAACATATTGACCTACTTCCGTTTGAAAAGCTGGAAATAAATTGTTTATTTCCATTAGATTTATATTTAATAAAGACAGCAGCACTATCGCAATTAAAACAATAGGCAAAAATATAACATTTAATCGTAATAAGGCCGCTCTCGATCCTGCTATTCCATAAATAACAACTAATAAGAAGAAGAAAGACAGTAATTGTATCGGTGTATCACTAAATAAATACGTTTGAGAAATGATCGAAATCATTCGCGATTCATATGCTGTTAAAGCCGCAAACGTTAATACTAAAACCATATTAATCGTGTATGCCACCGGCTTCGTCAAATGAGCACTCGTATATTGAACAAAGTTTTGTTTTGGGAATAAAATAGCCACCCTCGTTACAAACCAGCCTAAAACTGCACATATTAATCCGCCCAAAAGCAAAATAATCCAACCATCCGAAAATAAAGTTTGGTTGGCAATATCCCTTGGCATAGATAATGCGCCTATACCAATAATGGTGGATGATACCGCAAACCCAATTTCCCGAGATCCAATTTCTTCATCGCCATACTCAAATGGTTTCAATTATTCTCGCTCCTTTGGACGTATTGTAGAATCTTTCGTTTGTAAATATTCCGGTCTCTCTTTCAACATTGATTTTGGCATGCGAATAAACTCTTCTTTCCAATCTTTATAAAATGCAGGAGCAATTGGAGTTGTATACGGTACACCAACACTTGTTAAATTTGTAATATGAACAGCAAGCGCAATAAGAGCTAGAATGATTCCATACAATCCAAAAGCAGTTGCTGCTAATACAAAGACGAAAAGTAAAATTCGAAACGTAATTGTGATGCTATACACCGGAAGTGAAAATGTAGCTATAGCTGTAACCGCAATAATGATAACTAAAAACGGATTTACAATCCCTGCGTTCACCGCTGCTTCTCCAATTACTAGACCACCTACAATCCCAATTGTTTGCCCCATCGGTTTCGGCAACCTAATTCCTGCTTCTCGTATTAACTCCATCGTTAATGCCATCATTAACGTTTCAATATATGCAGGAAACGGAACACCTTCTCTTGCCCCAGCAATTGAATAAGCCAATTTAGAAGGAATAAGTCCTTGATGATATGAGACGAGCGCTACATACATCGCTGGCATTAAAATCGCAATTATACCAGAACCCATCCTCAAAATTCTTAATAAAGTCCCTATTACCCAACGCTCATAATGATCTTCCACAGATTGAAAAATATCAACAAATACTAGCGGAGCTATAAGGGCAAACGGTGATCCATCCACCAAAATAGCTGCCTTTCCTTTCGCTAATGAGGCCACAATATTATCAGGCCTTTCCGTATTTAAAAACTGCGGAAACGGTGACAAATTATTATCTTGAATTAATTGCTCAATCGTACCCGTCTCAAAAACGACATCTGTCACTATTGACTGAAGACGCCGATCTAGCTCTTTTACAATGTAAGGATTAATAATGTCTTCTATATATACTAAAGTCACTTCTTTTTGGGATCTCTTTCCCATAATATAAGATTGAAATCTCAGCTTTGGGTCACGTAAACTACGGCGAATTAACATCTTATTCACGTTAATATCTTCATTTAATCCAATCCTCGGTCCACGTATTAAATCTTCTGTTACTGGCGGTTCTAAACTTCTTTTTTCCCAAGCTCTACTATTAATCACAATAGCGGTTTGAATATTATCAATTAATATAACTGTATCTCCCGCTAAAATTGCATTTATAATATCCGGAAACGTTGTCTTCTTACCAACTTCCGCAATAGAAATAAAACGATCCAATAACGTTTGAACAACAGCTTCTTCTTTTTGTACTTCTTCATATTGAAGTGTACGAACTACATATTTATAAACATTATCCTTATCTGTTAACCCACATAAAAAAACAACAGCACAACGTGTATAACTGCCAGCAAGGACAACTTCTCTAATTGTTAAATCATTAGGTGAACCTAACTCGTCCCTAATTTCTTTCATAACTTCAAACAAGTTACCTTTTAACTCTAACAACTTCCCCACCTAACTTCCTTTTCAACAAGTTTTTAATTAGATTCCGCTAATAGAAGGAAATATATACAAAAAAGAGCTATCTCTTTTCAAAGATAGCCCTAACACACGAATCACTTTTCTACTATTATATTGTCTGTCTTTATAGACACACTTTTCGTAAACCCACTAACGATAAACATCACAATCATATTCATTAACAATGCAACTATACCTACATTTAAATCTTTTATATATTGGGGGAAACCCGGAAACATCGTAGCTATAGTTGAACCAGATAAAGTAATATATGCGACCACTAACAACCCAATCCCCATTCCTGCAATTGCCCCTTGCTTCGTAATAATCTGACGTGGAAACAAACTACATACAAGTGCTGGGAAAAGTTGTGTCACTATACTATATCCCATTAAAAGAAGTGCCCCTATCGTTTCTCCACCTTTAAAAGTGAACAAAACAGCTATAAGCGTTACTACTGGAACAAATAATTTCGCCGCTTTAGCAACTTGTCGATCCGAAGCAGTTGGGACCATTGTTCGGTAAATATTTTTCGCTAATAATGTAGAAGCGGCCATGACAAGCATAGAACCCGGAACTAATGCTGTTAAAACCCCAGCACTACCAATAATCCCAATAAACCACGGATCAAAAGTTTGAAGAGCCAGACGGAATAACGAAAGGTCTACATCCCCTCCCTTTAATCCAGGAACTTGCAAGATAGCTGCAAACCCTGCAAAGAACACGAAAAGTAAAACTAAAGAATACAATGGCATAATTGCCGCATTTTTACGAAATACTTTTTCATTTTTTGCAGAGAAAGCAGAAGCGAATGTATGGGGCCACATATAGAAACCGAGAGCTGTTAATACAATAGTAGAAACAAACCAAGAAATGCTCATTCCTTCATCAGGTAAAGATAAAAAGCCTGGTTTTGCTGCTTCTACAGCTTCGAACATCGGCTGAAATCCTCCATAATAATGATATGGTAAATATATACCTAAAAACATAACGATAAACAGTATCATAATATCCTTCAAAGCAGCTGTCCAAGCAGAGCCATGTATACCTGAAACCATTACATATATCGTTATAACAATTGCGCCAATCCACACTGCAATAACTGGTGATACCCTTCCGTACGACGCTTCCGAAACGATAATTCCTAATCCTTTTAACTGTAAAACAAGGTATGGGATAATCGAAATAACCCCAATGATAGAAACGATAATGCCAAGTGTCTGACTCTTATATTTCTTCACAAAAAAATCCGGCTGTGAAACGAGATTATGCTCTTTCGCATACTTCCAAACTGGCGGCAATAAAAAGTAAGATAAAATATAAGCTAATGCACCATAACCTAAAATATAGAAAGTAGGTGCTCCTTTACTATATGCCCATCCACTTCCACCTAAAAATGTGAATGTCGTATAAATTTCACCTGCCATAAGGAGAAAAACAAAAACAGTGCCAAATCCTCTTCCACCAACTGACCATTGTTCTAAATTCATATCTTTTCCATGTTGCGCCCGAATTCCTAAAAATAGTGCGAGAAACAAAAACAAAATAATGATAAGTAATGCGGTCATTTTACATCCCCCTTATTAGCAGGATCGAATACGTACACAATCCCCATACAAAGAGACGTAATGAGAACCGATAATAATACCCAAAATAATAAAAATGGCATCCCTAATATGTAAGGAATAACTGAATTAGCAAATACAGGTCCAATAACTAAACAAAAAACTGGAATAAGCGCTAATACGTGTATTTTCTTCATCTCATTCTCCTTTACTTATGAAATTCATAATAGATGATACAAAAACTTCCACGCCAATCGGTAATGCATCTTCATCAATCGTAAAACGAGGGTGATGGTGAGGATATATAATTCCTTTCTCTTTATTTCCCGCTCCGATAAAAAAGAATGTCCCTGGTGCCTTTTGTAAAAACGCTGAAAAATCTTCCCCGGCCATCGTCGGCTGTAAACGAGTAACTCGTTCCCTTCCATAAAGCTGTAATGCTGTTTGCTCAATAATCTCTGTAACTTCATAGTCATTTACTACTGGTCGATATCCATATTCATAAGAAAACGTATATCCCGCTCCGTAAGCACCTGTCACATGCTTCACAATCCGCTCAATCCTTTGCTCTGTTTCTTCTCGCAATTCATGTCTTAAACTCCGCACTGTCCCTTCAATCTCCGCTTGTTCTGGAATCACATTATGAGTTGTCCCAGCATGAAATTGCGTAACAGATACTACAAGGGAATCTAACGGATTCGTGAGGCGAGATACAATTTGCTGAATTTGTGTAACAATTTGTGTGCCGATGGCAATACTATCAACCGTTTCATGAGGGATTCCAGCATGTCCACCTTTTCCTTCTATCGTAATTTTAAAAACATCTGGAGCAGCCATTGCAGGACCATAAATTACACCTACTTTCCCAACCTCTAACGACGCCCAAAGGTGAGCACCAATAATATAATCCACCCCTTCCATTACACCTGCTGCGACCATTTCCTCTGCACCACCAGGAAAGTTTTCTTCAGCATGTTGGAATAGAAAACGAATCTCCCCTTTAATCTTCTCTCTTTCTTCTACTAACTTATGTACGACTCCAAGTAATATCGCTATATGTCCATCATGACCACATGCATGCATCACACCTGGGTATGTAGAAATAAAATCAAACTCATTTTCTTCATGAATAGGAAGAGCATCCATATCAGCTCGAACCGCAACTATTTTACCAGGTTGCTTACCAACCAAACTTGCCATTACACTATATTTAGTAGGTCTTGACACTTCTAAATATGGGATTTTCCGAAGTATATCGAACACAAACTGTGATGTTTTCTCTTCTTGAAAAGATAGCTCTGGATACTTATGAAAATGTCTTCTCCACTCAACCAACTGATTCTTTGACAAAACAAGTTCTTTTGCAACATCCATTTCTCCTCTCTCCTCCTTCACCAAGTTAAATGTTATTATAACGTGAATCGCTAACTTTTAAAAGAATCTTCTGAATTTTCAATCTCAATAATTTAAAAATAAAAAGCCATCAAAAAGATGACTTTTTCATTATTATAAAATAGTAATCGCTTGTTTCCCCATTTGCTCCCAAGCTTTCTCAAACTCTGTTCGCGGAACAGCCAAACGCGGATTATTTTTAAGCGGATCATTTACATACACAAAGTTTTGATCATATCCAATTACTACTACACTATGCTCAAAATATGTAATTTTCACTTCGCCAGAGCTTGTTTTCCATGTTTCAAAACTACTCTCAGCTAATGGCTTAAACGTTGTATTAATAATGACCCATACCGGCGAACCAGAACTAACTACTTTATACATATCTTGCACGTCTCTACCTGTTAAATTAACTACTTTTTCAGGAACATATTTTTCCGCTAAATTAAAAATAGGTTGATTATATACACCATATCCTGGCTCTGCCTTCGTATAAATATTTCCAACGAACCCCTCATAAGGATTTCCACGTAAACCATTTTGTTCAAATGGAACACGATGAATTTCGCTAGCAAGTTGCATCTTATCTACTTGCACACCTTTATATTGTAGCAACATAGCTAAGCTTGTCACTTCACATCCACGAGGTAATTCTGGTAACTGCTTTATAAACGGAACATTTTCAATCATAGTCGCTTCTTTCATTTCAGATAGAAACTCTAAACGGAATACTTGCGCCTTTTGTATAATTTTATCTTTCCCTATAAAAAACGCGGCAGCAAGTATAATTCCAAAAACAAAAAGATATTTTAACTTTTTCATTTTAAACAAAACTCCATTAATTATTATTTTACAGACATACCTTCTATCATTGTACCTTTCTTCTTACTAGTTTGCTAGAAAGATTCTGTGAATTATTGTTCACAACTAAAACGTTACAAAATTCTAATTATTTTTAATAGAGGGAAAAAACAATATACTTTCCTGAATTATTTTGCTAAAATCAAAATAATTAACATAGTGAAGATATCACCTTGTTAATAAACATTCTTAGAGTATTTAGTCATAGTTCGTATTTTTACATACTCCATTCATTTCATAATAAATAAGCCGAGTATGTGTCACATCCCCCACTAATGATTAAAAACTCTGAATGAAAAGCAGTTTATACATACAAGAAAATAACGGGGTGAGGGCATATGAATCAACAAGTAGAACAAACAGATTTAAAACGAACAATGAAAAGTAGACACCTATTTATGATTGCACTTGGTGGTGTTATCGGAACTGGCCTATTTATGGGATCTGGTCAAATCGTCCATAACGCTGGTCCTGGTGGAGCTATTCTTGCATTTTTAGTCGGTGGATTTGTTATGTATTTAACGATGTTATGTCTTGGTGAATTATCCGTTGCTATGCCAGAAGCAGGTTCATTCCAAAGCTATGCAAGCAAATTTATTTCACCTGGTTTTGGGTTTGTTGTCGGTTGGATGTATTGGTTAAATTGGGCGGTTACAGTTGGAGTAGAGCTAACAACTGTAAGTATTTTAATGAAACGTTGGTTTCCAGACGTTTCTTCGTGGATTTGGTGTGTTACATTTGCAGCAGCACTCTTTCTTGTAAACGCTTTATCAGCAAAGGCATATGCAGAAGCAGAATTTTGGTTCGCAAGTGTAAAAGTCGCAACTATTGTTGTTTTCATCGTACTCGGTGGCGCAGTTATGTTCGGTCTACTAGACTTTAACGGAAAACCAGCTCCAATGCTTCACAATTTCACTGAAAATGGCGGATTATTTCCAAATGGTGCATTAGCTGTTCTTCTTACGATGATTACAGTAAATTACTCCTTCCAGGGAACAGAATTAATCGGAATTGCTTCAGGAGAAAGTGAAAATCCTGAAAAAACAATTCCAAAAGCGATCAAAAATACCATTTGGCGCACTCTATTCTTCTTCGTCCTAGCAATATCAGTTGTTGTAGGTTTACTCCCGTGGCAAGAGGCTAATCTAGTCGAAAGTCCATTTGTACTTGTATTTGATGTAGCTGGCGTTCCATATGCAGCAGACATTATGAACTTTGTTATTATTACAGCTGTATTATCTGTAGCTAACTCTGGTCTATATGCAAATTCTCGTATGCTTTGGGCGATGGCAAAGCAAGGAATGGCAAGTCCAGCTTTTACGAAGTTAACTAAAAAAGGTGTACCACTAAATGCATTGATTTTCAGTCTAATCTTTGCAAGTCTGTCCTTATTAACAAGTGTATTTGCGGCAGATACTGTCTTTTTAATTTTAACATCTATCGCAGCAATGGCTGCCGTTGTCGTTTGGATGTCAATTGCGGCTTCACAGTTTTTCTTCCGTAGAAACTTCGTGAAAAACGGTGGCGACATAAATGATTTAAAATATCGTACACCACTCTATCCGCTAGTTCCAATCGTAGCATTCTCACTCAACTTCATTACATTTGTTAGTTTAGCTTTCATCCCAGATCAGAGAATCGCTCTTTATTGTGGCATTCCATTTATGATTATTTTTTACATTTTACACCAAGTAAAATACAAAAAAGTTGTCACACTTGAACAACAACAGACTATCACACAAGGAATAAACTAAATATACGAAATATTCAGCTATCTTCCTTATGATAAGATAGCTTTTTTCTATTTCTTGGATATCCTGGTATAACTTTATTTATCTTAAAATTTTCACAATCACGTTTTTCTCTGGAAAATAGTTTACAATGTAATCAAGTTACAAATGATATTCACCTTAAAAAGTGTGCATTTGTGTCTATTTTTTAACAATATGACAAAAACTATTGCCTTCTATAAATTAATAGGTTTATATTGTTTTATTGGCATAGTTTCAATCCAAGGAGAAAGGAGATTTTCAATCGTGCAACTAAAGAAAGCATTTTGGAAGTTGGCTTCGCTTCTTCCGTTATCATTACTTCTGTTCCTCGGCGGCTGTGATAAGAAACTCGCAGTATTAAATCCGCAAGGACCTGTTGCAAAAGCACAGTATGATTTAATTGTTTGGTCATTCTTGCTTATGTCATTAATTATCGCAATTGTATTCATCCTGTTTACAGTCATCTTGATTCGTTATCGTGAAAAACCAGAGAATATGGACTACGAGCCACCTGAACAACACGGTAACACATTATTAGAAATTATTTGGACGCTTGTTCCTGTTATTATCGTTATCGCATTATCGATCCCAACAGTAAAAGCAACTTACGCTTCGGAAGAGGTTCCGAAAGAGTCCAAACATATTAAACCAGTTGAAATTTATGTTACATCTGCAAACTGGAAATGGTTATTCAGTTACCCAGAGGAAAAAATTGAAACCGTTAACTATTTAAACATCCCAGCTGGTGTACCAATTCAATTCAAACTGACTTCTGTCGGCCCAATGAATGCTTTCTGGGTACCAGAACTTGGTGGTATGAAGTACACAATGGATGGCATGATTATGGACCTTTATTTACAAGCTGATAAGCCAGGTTCTTACCTAGGCCGTAGCGCGAACTTCTCTGGTGAAGGATTCACTCACATGGAGTTCGAAGTTGAAGCAAAAACTAAAGAGAAATATGACAAGTGGGTTAAAGAAGTACAACAAACTGCTCCTAAACTAACAGAAGATAAGTACAACGAAATTGTTAAACCTGGTGTAGTTGGTCGTATGACATTCTCTAGCCATCACTTAGATTATGTAGATCCAAAATCACTTGAATATTGTGATTACAACTACTACAAAAACAAAAAATAATAGCTATAATTCCAACAGATTGGAGTGAACACAGTGAAGCTTGATGAATTCTTTGTCACAGGTGACCCGATTATTTACGGTGCAGACGCTTCTATCGTTCTTGTGACATTAGCAATCATTTTCGTACTAACAAAGTATAAAAAATGGAAATGGCTTTGGGACGAATGGTTAACAACTGTTGACCATAAAAAAATCGGAGCCATGTATATTATTTCTGCGGTTATCATGTTATTCCGTGGTGGTATGGATGGTTTAATGATCCGTGCACAGTTAACATTCCCAGAAACAACTTATTTAAACGCTGAACACTATAACGGAATCTTCACAACACATGGTACAGTAATGATTCTTTTCATGGCAATGCCATTCGTTATGGGATTAATGAACCTTGTAGTACCATTACAAATTGGTGCTCGTGACGTTGCATATCCGTTCTTAAATGCTTTAAGTTTCTGGTTATTCTTTGTCGGAGCAATGTTATTCAACATCGCTTTCGTAATCGGTGGTTCTCCAGACGCTGGGTGGACTTCTTACTTCCCAATGGCGGGTACAGAGTTTACTTCTGGTGTAGGAAATAACTACTACGCAATTGCATTACAGATTTCAGGTCTCGGTACGCTAATGACCGGTATTAACTTCCTTGTTACTATCTTAAAAATGCGTACACCTGGTATGACTTTAATGAGAATGCCAATGTTTACTTGGTCAATCTTAATTACAACAATTATCATTATTTTCGCTTTCCCAGTATTAACAGTTGCTCTTGCATTAATGACATTTGACCGTCTATTCGATGCTCACTTCTTTACGATGGCGAGCGGCGGTATGCCGATGTTATGGGCCAACCTGTTCTGGGTATGGGGTCACCCTGAAGTATATATCGTTATTTTACCGGCATTCGGTATTTTCTCTGAAATCATTAGTACATTCTCACGTAAACGTCTATTCGGTTACAGTGCGATGGTATACTCAATGGTTGCAATTTCTTTACTAAGTTTCGTCGTATGGCTTCACCACTTCTTCACGATGGGTGCAGGTCCAGCGGTTAACTCATTCTTCTCGATTTCGACAATGGCGATTTCGATTCCAACCGGGGTTAAGATCTTTAACTGGTTGTTTACACTGTATAAAGGACGTATTCGTTTTACAGTTCCAATGCTTTGGTCATTGGCATTTATTCCAAACTTCGTAGTCGGTGGGGTTACAGGGGTTATGCTTGGAATGGCAGCAGCTGATTATCAATACCATAACAGCTACTTCCTAATCGCTCACTTCCACTACGTATTAATTGCAGGTACAGTATTCGCTATGCTTGCTGGATTCACATTCTGGTATCCAAAAATGACTGGTCATATGTTAAATGAACGCCTAGGTAAATGGACATTCTGGATCTTTATGAGCGGATTCAACATCTGTTTCTTCCCAATGTACTTCTTAGGTTTAGACGGTATGACTCGTCGTATGTACACTTACTCTGAAAGTCTTGGATGGGGATGGCTAAACCAAATCGCATCTGTTGGTGCGGTAATGATGGGTATTGGCTTCCTACTTCTTTGCTACAACGTAATTTGGAGTGCACGTCACGGTGAACGTGACACAACTGGAGATCCATGGGATGGTCGTACACTTGAATGGGCAACTCAATCTCCTGTACAACATTACAACTTCGCGAAGCTTCCTGAAATTAAAGAAGCTGATGCTTTCTGGTACATGAAGAAACGCGGAGAAACAGTTACACCAGCAGCAGAAGATTTAAAACCAATTCACATGCCAAGTAACTCTGGTGTGCCTATTATTGCGTCTTTATTCTTCGGTCTTGCAGGTTTCGCATTAGTATTTAGCTGGTTCTGGCTTGCAGCAATCGGCGGCGTTGGTATTTTAGCTTGCTTAATCTATCGTTCATTCGATTATGACGATGGTTACTACGTAAGTGTTGATGAAATTAAAGAAACAGAACATATAGCATGAGAGGTGAAATGACATGGCGGCTTTAGATAAAAGCTTACCTTTGGAATATCAATCCGAACAAAGCAGATTGAATATCCTAGGATTCTGGATTTTTCTTGGGGCTGAAATTATGCTGTTCGCAACACTTTTCGCCTCTTATCTAGTCCTTGCTGGTCGTACGGCAGATGGCCCAACTCCAGCGCAACTGTTTGAACTTAAAACGCTTTTAATTCAAACATTACTACTTTTAACAAGTAGTTTCACATGTGGTATCGTAATTCACGAAATGCGTAAGCACAACCAAAAAGCAATGCTTGGATGGTTCATCCTTACATTACTTTTAGGTGCAGGTTTCCTATTCTTTGAAATCGAAGAGTTCATTATGTACATCGGTGAAGGCGCAACAATTCAAACAAGTGCTTTCCTATCTGCATTCTTCGTTCTTCTTGGAACGCACGGGGCCCACGTAACAGGCGGTATCATTTGGGCAATTTGTGTTATTATCCAAATTTTGAAACGAGGTTTAACACCAGTTACAGCTCGTAAAGTATTCATTATCAGCTTATACTGGCATTTCCTTGATCTTGTTTGGGTCTTTATTTACACACTAGTTTACTTGAACGGGATGGTGGCGTAAATGGGTCAAAATAACAACCAAGCAAACGGGCATGCGCATAGCGGATTCCCTTGGTCACACGTTTTCGGATTTATTTTATCGCTTGCACTAACGTTCCTAGCGCTATACGTGGCACTTTACACAAACCTGCCACTTTCAACGATCTTAACAACTATTATCGTAATGGCTGTTGCGCAAGCGTTGTTACAATTAATCATGTTCATGCACTTAAAAGAAGGAGAAGGAAGAGTTCAAATTCTTACAATGATATACAGTTTCTTCGTTGCAACTGCAACAGTTGGTTTAACTGTATGGATCTTCTTCTCAATGTAATGTACATGAAAAGACTGCTGAGATTCCTCAGCAGTCTTTTTTTATGCCCTCTCCTATTTCATCCACATTACGGAATTAACAACAGAATCATGAAAAGTATACTTATTATGACAAATGTTAAGAAAACTCTTTCTTTATGAAATCGAATCCATATGCGTTGCTTTTCTACCTATTATATGGCTAAATAGGTACTATATTTATTTGAAGGGAGAGAACGCAATGGAACATCACACTTCTGTTCTATCACTTATGGTTGTCGTTGCAATCGCGTTTTTCGTTCCCCTTTTGTTACAACGCTTTAAATTAAAAGCACTTCCTGTCGTTGTTGCAGAAATCATCGCAGGAATCTTTGTAGGTAAAAGTGGGTTTAATATTATTGAGCCAGATATGTGGCTTCAAGTCTTATCGACACTAGGATTTATCTTTCTTATGTTTTTAAGCGGTTTAGAAATTGATTTTTCTATCTTTAAACAAAAAGGGAAAAAGAATACGACAAACGAACCAAACACATTCCAAGCAGCAAGTATTATCTTCTTATTTATTTTCATCTTATCTTATGCCCTATCATTACTATTCGTATGGCTAGGATTTGTAGATAATGCAATGTTTATGACTTTAATTATTTCAACAATTTCTTTAGGTGTTGTCGTACCAACATTAAAAGAGAATAACTTAGGAAAAACAGCAATTGGACAAATCATTTTATTAGTCGCTGTTATTGCAGATTTAGTTACAATGATTTTACTCGCTGTATTCGTCGGATTAAATTCCGAAAGCGGCCAAAGCATGTGGCTCCTTCTCCTTCTATTCGGCGCTGGTATTATTATTTACTTCATTGCAAAACGCTTTAAAAACATTCCATACTTAGATAGCTTAAAAGCTGGTAGTGTACAAATTGATACACGAGCTGTTTTTGCACTCATCTTAATATTAGTTGGTTTATCTGAATCGGTTGGGGCAGAAAATATTTTAGGTGCCTTCTTAGCAGGTGTACTCGTATCGTTATTATCACCAAATGAAGATATGGTTGAAAAACTTGATTCCATCGGATATGGTTTCTTCATTCCTATTTTCTTCGTAATGGTTGGTGTAAATTTAGAGGTTTGGTCTATTTTCAAAGAACCTTCTAGTATGCTCATGATCCCAATTTTAATTGTAGGACTCTTTATCTCAAAATTGTTACCATCACTCGTTTTACGAAAATGGTATCCACGTAATATCGTACTGGGGAGTGCCATCTTATTAACATCGACACTTTCTTTAGTTATTGCAGCTGCACAAATTGGTGAAAAACTAGGCATCATCAGTCCAAGTTTATCTGCTTCCCTTATTTTAAGCGCAGTTATTACTTGTATTTTCGCACCTATATTATTTAAAAAGATGTTCCCGAAAGTAGAAACGCCAAAGCCAAAAGTTTCTATTATTGGTGCGAGTAGAATTACCCTTCCGTTATCACTTGATTTAAAACGAGAAGATTATGACGTAACACTATATATGATGCGTCAAAATAAAATAAATGATGAGGAAGCGAAATCACATGACTTCCCTATCGTGAAATTAGATGACATCGCAATTGCATCATTAACTGAACAAACAGCATTTCATGCAGACCGCGTTGTTGTTGCAACAAGCGATGATGAACAAAACTTATTATTAGCAGAACATGCTAAAGAGCTAGGTGTTGAACATGTTATTGCAAGTGTAGAAGATCCACTTCTACAAGAAAAAGCAACGCAAGAACATATCGCCGTATTCTCAACAATTAACTCTACACGTATTCTATTACGTGCACTAATTGATAAACCAAGTCTCGTGCGCTTAATTACAACAGCAAACGAAACAGTCCGTGAAGTTGAACTACGGAGTAATAAATATAACGGCGTTGCACTTCGTCGCCTTCCATTTTTAGGCGATGTACTAGTCATTCAAATTTATCGTGGGAATAAAGCATTAATTCCACATGGTGATACAAGACTACAACACGGTGATACCTTACTTGTAACAGGTTCAAAAGAACATATCGATACACTAAAAAGCATATTAGAATAGAAAAATGCCCCTCACATAATTGAGGGGCATTTTTCCCCATTTCATATGGTAAAATGTTACTATCATATATTATGGGGATGGATCACATTATGTCTATTGTAACTTTAGCTCTCTTATTATTAGCAGAAGTACTCGTTGCCATTATTCTCATCGGTGTTAGCATTGAAATTTGTAGTTATGGATGGAAAAAATCGAATGGAATAAAATACTCTTGCCTCTTATTTTCACTCCTTCTCGGAACTGCTAGCATACTCGGACTTTTCGCCGCACCTGCCTATTTCTTTATACAACTAACAGAAAAAGGTTTATAAGAAAGGATGTTAATATGATTACCGTGAAAAATATTGATGGATCTGAAACTTACGTATTACGTCAAAAAATTTTACGCCCGAGTCAAACATTAGCAGATTGTAAATACCCTTCCGACTATGAAACAGCCAGCTTTCACTTAGGCGCATTTATAAACGATAAACTGGTTAGTATCGCTTCCTTCTCAAAAGAAATATACCCTGACTTACCAGCCGGTATTCACTATCGTTTACGAGGAATGGCCACATTACCTGAATTTCGAAACAACCACGCTGGAAGCTCCTTAATTCAGAAGGCAGAACAAATATTACAAGAACGTCAAGCAAATATATTATGGTGTAATGGCCGAGTTACTGTAGCTGACTATTACAAGCGCCTAGGCTTTCAGGAACATGGTGAAATCTTTGAAATTGAACCGATTGGTCTTCATAAAGTACTATATAAAAGGATATAAGAAAAGCTTTCCGCAATACGGGAAAGCTTTTCTTATATTTCAATCTTCATTTTTTATTTTTTTCATATATATGTATATAAACAAACTAGGAACTAAAAAACAAGTAAACATAATAAGTCCTGTCATACTAATTTCCCTTATCGAAATATCTGGTGTTACAATAATACAAATAGCTAAGATCCCAATAACAATACCTACTGGAATTAATAATAACTTCATAAAATAATTGCGTGATACTCCCCCTGTATGCTCATACACTTCCACTGAATTTTTCAGATTTAAAAAGTTAATAACTATTATCCCGCCCATAAATACCATTAATAAATCTGAAACACTTTCATATCCTGCCCCTTGCAAAACGTAGCGATAAAAAACAATACCTAGTATGATGATATTTTGTAAGATAAAAACTAGTCTAATATGTTTTAGCCCCTCAATCATTAAACGTTCATCTTTCACGATTTTCATCCTATCACTCCTTTTCCTCCCAAAACAAATCATTCAATGTTTTATCTACCGCATAACAAATTTTCAAACATAAATCTAAAGACGGGTTGTATTTCCCCTTCTCAATTAAACTAATCGTTTGCCTAGTAACGCCTACTTTTTCTGCTAATTGTTGCTGTGTTAAATCTAACTGAACACGCGCGACTTTTATTTTACTTACAGCCATTCATGTTCCTCCTCTACCCTTAGTGTAACATATACATTCCATTAAGTAATTTATAATTTACATAATTAATTTAAGTTTCACTTTATTATACACAAAAAAGGAGCCTCTCATAAGAAGCCTCCTCTCCTATATCTATATTATAAGAATAAATGACATCCAAATAAAATTGTAAATAAGTATAGTAACGGATGGACTTCCATCCCTTTCCCTTTCACAATCTTTAAAACTGGATACACTAAAAATCCAATTGCTATTCCATTCGCAATACTAGACGTTAACGGAATACCAACGAAAATTAAAAATGCTGGTAATGCATCTTCAAATTCATTCCAATTAATATCACGAAGACTTTGTGCCATTAAACTACCTACAATAATTAATGAAGGAGCTGTAATAGCAGCTACGCTTGATAAAGAAGCAATAACAGGGCTGAAGAATGCCGTTATAATCGTTAGACCTACAACTACAATACCTGTTAATCCTGTTTTACCACCCGCAGCAATACCAGCTGAGGATTCAATCGTCGCTGCTGTTGGGCTTGTTCCAAAGATAGAACCTGTAGTCCCACCAATTGCATCTGCAATAAACGCTTTACCAAAACGTTTCTCTGTATTATCTGTAATTAAACCTGCTTGTTTAATTAAACCGAGTAATGCACCTGTTGTATCAAATAACAGTACAAGTAAAAATGAGAATACAACGCCATATAATCCGTATTCAATTACATCTGAAAAGGCGTTGATTGGATTTGAAACGATAATACCCTCTGGTAAATGAGGCATCGCAACAATTTTATCCGTGAACTTCAGTTGCCCTGTAAAGAAGGCGATAACTCCTGTCACAATCATACTAATAAATAATGCACCGCTCACACGTAATGCCATTAATACCGCCGCTAATATTAAACCAATTAGAGTTAAAATAACGGCTGGAGAATGGAAGTCACCAATCGTAACTAAGTTAGATGGATGATCAACGATAATTCCAGATAGACGTAATCCAATAAAAGCAATAAATAACCCAATTCCACCTGCAATCGCATGTTTTAAACTGTCAGGAATTGCGACAATTAGCTTTTGCCTAAATGAAGTGAAAGATAATAAAAGAAAAATAATACCTGTTACAAATACCGCTGAAAACGCAATGACATATGTAATTCCCTCTGCCTGTTGAACAACAGAATAAGCAAAATACGCATTCATTCCCATAGCTGGAGCAATAACAATTGGATAGTTAGCTAAAAACGCCATACATAGCGTCCCTACAACTGTCGCAATAATAGTTGCCGTAAAAGCTTGATCAAATGGTACACCTGCATCAGATAATATTTTCGGATTGATGACAAGAATATACGCAAATGTAAAAAAAGTTGTGATGCCAGCTAAAAGCTCTTGCTTCACAGAAGTGTTATATTTTTGTAATTGAAACATGGTTATGTACCCTTCCTACATCTGAATTATTATCACACATTCTTTTCTTACTAGTATGTGAGAAAATATAATACTTAATCTTAACAATCAATAAAAAGAAGAGTCAATATATTCACTAATAGTTCGAATTTTAAGTTTAAGTCTGACAAGTACAGCTTTAGTACAGTTCATCATGATTATTTTTGTAGCATAACAGATAGAAATGTTTTATAATTTGAAATAGTTAAATATTTAGCAAGCGCATTCAAATATTGTTCACTCTACAAGGGGGATTCTTCTTATGCAGCAAACAAACAAATCTGGAACTTTAAACCGAGGTTTAAAAGAACGACATATTACTTTAATGTCGCTCGGTTCAGCTATTGGCGTTGGACTATTTTTAGGATCTGCTTCCGCTATTAAACTAGCTGGTCCTTCTATTCTACTAGGCTATATGATCGCTGGACTCGTTATTTTTTTCATTATGCGCGCACTCGGAGAAATGGCAATTGAACAACCTGTTGCCGGTTCTTTTAGTAAATATGCTTATGATTATCTTGGACCACTAGCTGGCTATATTACCGGCTGGAACTACTGGTTCTTATGGGTTGTTACTTGTATGGCTGAAATTACAGCAGCTGGCATTTACATGCAGTACTGGTTCCCAGATATTCCACGCTGGACTTGGGCTTTACTCGCTCTATTATTAATGAGTGCTTTTAACTTCTTATCCGTAAAAGTATTTGGAGAACTTGAATTTTGGTTTGCTCTCATCAAAATTGTCACAATTATCTGTATGATAATTATTGGAGCTGGTATTATTTTATTCGGATTCGGAAACGGCGGTATCGCTACCGGCATTTCAAACCTTTGGTCACATGGTGGCTGGTTCCCAAATGGTTTTTCTGGATTACTACTCTCTTTACAAATGGTGTTATTCGCTTATTTAGGTGTTGAATTAATCGGTGTTACAGCGGGGGAAGCTCAAAATCCGAAAAAAACACTCGCAAAAGCAATTGATAACGTATTTTGGAGAATATTACTGTTCTACGTTGGGGCTCTATTCGTTATGATGGCAATTTATCCATGGAACGAACTTGGTGAGAAAGGCAGTCCATTCGTATTAACATTCCAGCAAATCGGTATCGCAAAAGCAGCAGGAATTATTAACTTTGTCGTATTAACAGCAGCTCTTTCATCTTGTAATGGTGGTTTATTTAGTACAGGCCGTATGCTATATACATTGGCTCAGCAGAAGAAAGCTCCTGAAAGATTCGGTCGTTTAAATAAAAATGGCATTCCAAGTCAAGGAATTGTAGCAACTGCTATCGTTTTACTCATTGGCGTTATATTAAACTATCTCGTACCTGCAAAGGTATTTACATGGCTCACTAGTATTTCAACTTTTGGAGCAATTTGGACTTGGGGAATTATATTAGTCGCTCAAATTAAATTCCGTAAAGGATTGCAACCTGATAAAAAGGATAAGCTAACATATAAAATGCCTTTACATCCATTAAGTTCATATTTTTCACTCGCTTTCCTTGCACTAGTATTAGGTATAATGGCGTATTCAGAAGATACACGAATCGCATTGATTGTCGGCCCAATTTGGCTTATCGGCTTAGCTATCGTGTATTACATGAAAGGGTTTCATAAGATTGATGAAACACCTAATTCAAAAATTAGTTAAACACAACATTCCTTCCTTATTGATTGGAAGGGATGTTTTTATGTCTATACAAATATTTCTCAACAAAATTCACGGTATTTTTACAAATTTTTAATATTTTTTATGTTTTCCGTCTTTATTTTTACAGAAAAATAAATTACATTATTAAAGCACATATATTTATTATTAGGGGGATTCTTCTATGAAGAATAAAAAATGGATTACATTTTCTTTAGCAACAGCAATTACACTTAGTATGGGGAGTTCGTTCATACCGTCTACTTATGCCGAAAGCTCTGTAGACCCAGCTCCTGAAATTGCTGCAAAGGTTGTAAATCAAAACAATGGGAAGAAAGTATTATTTGATAATACGCACGGTCAAACTGCAGGGACAGCTGACTGGGTTATTGATGGCGGCTTTTCTGATTTCGGAAACGGCATTGCCCAAAATGGATATCATGTAAAAGAACTTCGTAAATCAACACCTATTACATACGACGACTTAAAAAATTACAACGTGTTTATCGTTCCAGAGGCAAATATTCCTTACAAAAAATCTGAACAAGATGCAATGTTACAATATGTAAAAAATGGCGGCAGTATCTTCTTCATTGCCGATCATTATAATGCAGATCGTAATAAAAATCGCTGGGACTCTTCTGAAGTATTTAATGGATATAGACGCGGTGCTTGGGAAAATCCCGCAAAAGGAATGTCTAACGAAGAAGCAAACTCACAAGCTATGCAAGGAGTAGAAAGTTCCGATTGGCTATCTAATAATTTTGGTATTCGCTTCCGTTACAATGCACTTGGTGATGTTTCAGCTAAAAACATTGTTTCGCCTGAACAATCATTCGGAATTACACAAGGTGTTTCATCGGTAGCAATGCATGCTGGTTCTACTTTAGCCATTACCAATCCGAAACTCGCTAAAGGCCTAGTTTACCTGCCAGAAAACCCGTCAAAATGGAATAATGCTGTTGATAGCGGTGTTTATAATGGCGGTGGTGTTGCAGAGGGTCCTTATGCTGCAATCGCAAAAGTAGGGCTTGGGAAAGCTGCTTTTATTGGAGACTCTTCTCCCGTTGAAGATGCTACGCCAAAATACGTTCGTGAAGATTCTGGCCAAACAAAGAAAACTTACGATGGATATAAAGAAGAAAACGATGCAATTTTACTAGAAAATATCGTAAATTGGTTATCGAATAAAGAAACATTTACAAGTTTAGATCAAGTAAACGGTTTACAACTTGATTTACCTACTACTTTACAAACATTTGAACAACCAAACTTATCAACTGAGCCACAACCTGAACCTTGGAGTGCACCAAATGCAGGTTATCAATGGTTTAATACAAATACTTTCAAACCAGGTTCATACGGTTATAACGGTGCTGTAACAGCAAACGACTATGTAGTTACACACCCTAGCACTCTACCAAACAATGAAGTGTTTCAAATAAAAATTCAAGTGAACAACTTACTACCTAACACAACTTATAACAATTATTCTTTAGGTATCTTCACTACTGGCGGAACACAAGTAGCAAAAGTTCAAAATACAAATGGCACTTGGCCATCTACTTTTGGATATAGTAGTGCATTTTCTTTCACAACAAACAGCTTAGGTTCTGCTGAGAAGCTTGTAAATGTGCAAATCGATCCAAATACTACTGGACAAGCAACGCTTCGTTTACGTCAAAATACAACAGCGAAATATAGTGAGACTGTAACGATTAATAAGAAATAATAAAAAAGGCAATCCGGATATGGATTGCCTTCTTTTTACTTCTCTTCTTTTGAGAAAAACATCCTTGAAATAACGATACCTATACTACCCACTATCAAGAATAACACTGCTCTAATCATCATTGACACTTCTGGTAAGTCCAGAAGGAATAGCTTCCCTATCGTTACAACTAACACGACTAAGCCAGCATACAATACTTCATTCATATTTTTATTCCGTCCAAGCCAAACTGCAAATAATGCATATACCATCCATAATAACGATACAGATACACTTATTATACTTCCATCTGTAGAAAGCTCTTCACCGACTCTAGTGATTGCAATAAATACGATAACCATAAACCAATAGAGTGTTATTGAATAAACATATTTTCCAAAGCTCATCAACACATCTTTCGCTTGTTTCATGCAGTAATAAAATGTACCTATTAAAATAATATGAGCAACAAAGCCTGCCGAAATAAATTGATCAAACGGGCTAAAAATAGTCTGTATCATTCCAATTGCGTAAACCGTCGCACTAACATACAATTTTATCTGCTGTTTTCCTTTAATAGAAGTCACCATACCGAGGAAACCTTGTAATAATAGTACAATCGCTGCATTCACTAAACTATACTCATATAAAATTGCTAAACTAAATGCCCCCATTGCAAAACCAAATAAAAGATTTGTAAATATAGAATGGCTATTCTTCCTATATTCAAACACGAACATAATAGCGTGCACGAGTGCACTAATCATTAATCCCCATGTTGTAAATTCAGGTATTTTTGAAATGGCTAATATGAAGAAAACGGCATTCGCACTAAATATCGCCAAGCGTGGCTCTACTATAAAACTTCTCTCCGTAAACATATGCCAAAATAATAGTAAGTGAATCAAACCATAAACTACTGTTAACTGTACTTGCAAATCCTCTACTAACATTGACATAACAGCAAAGAAGACTAAAAGAACAATAGCAGCAACAGCATAAGAAATCATATATAAATACTGATAACGATTTTTCAACGCATACCATAATAAGCTAAGCGTTAGTATCGTCTCATATCCAAAGAAAATATACGGATTAGGAGTCGTACTATTTAATAAGAATGGCACGAAGAAAGCTCCTACTGCTACAAAGATAGTAAGATATTCTGATTGATACCTCTTCGCTATATAAATACCTAAAATGACCCATGCAATATTACATAGAAACGCGACACTTGCTGGAATAAATCCATATAAATAATGTGCCGCAAATGTTGTTAAAACTATACCTGTAATACTTCCTCCTGCTAATACTAACCCTAATGCTTGCCGCGCTCGTTTAATTTGAATATCCCCTATATAATAAAAACCGATAGATAGGACAATACCAAACACAATTCGTATTGCTGGTGTTAATAAACCAGCATCTACCCCTGCTTTAAATAACCAGATTACTCCAAGTAACATAATGCCGACAAATACGCGTGGTAACCAAGTTTGGCAAAACTTTATAATATTAAATGGTTCTGGTTTAAAAGCAGATATATCCACTTGTTTTACCTCACGTTCTTGCACAGGCTCTTTTATTGTAACTACTTCTTCTTTTTGTTTTTCCTCTATTACCGTTTCAATGTATTCTTTCTTTTGCTTACTAACATGTTGCTGAGCATTTTCTACTTCTATTTCTCTTTGTTTTGCTTTCAATTCAAAGAGTGCTTCTTGAATCGTTTCAATTGCCGTTTCGAGTGCTTCTATTTTCTTATTCAAATCCTCCTTCATACGCTCCCCCCTCATCATCCGTTCGAAACCTATATATTACCAATTACCTTTATCATACTCTTAGTCTATTCATTTTCAATACTATTTTTCAAAAAAAGAAAGGTGTTTTCCGAAATCGGAAAACACCTCTTACTTATTTCTTCTTATTTAAAACAACACTAACGATAACACCAATACAAGCACCTATAATAGCTGGAATAATCCACCCAACACCTTCTGTATAAAACGGAATGTATTTCAATACTGATGTCCACTGATTCATCATTACATTTTTATTAAAAATATCAATTGCACTAAATACCGCTACAATCACAATTGTAACAGGATATATGCATACATACTTCCCAATATACTTATGGAATAGGCCTAAAATAATAAGCGTTAATGCAACTGGATAAATAAATCCAAGAATCGGTACTGATACTTTTAAAATTTGTGTTAATCCTAAATTAGCTAAAATCATACTAACAAAACTTAATATAAACGCCCAAACTTTATACGCTACTTTCGGAAATGCACTTGCGAAAAATTGGCTACAAGATGTAACAAGTCCGATTGAAACACATAAACACGCGATCGTAAAAATAAGACCTAATAAAACGACTCCACCTTGTCCAAATAATGTAGTCATCACTTGTGCTAACACTTGCGCGCCATTATCAAATGTCCCTAATGAGCCACTCATTGAACCAACATATCCAAGTATGACATAAATAATAGATAATAATATTCCTGCACCAATTCCAGCAATACTCATATATTTTGCTAAACCTTTATCATCTTCAATACCTTTTGCACGAAGAGCATTTGCAATCACAATCCCAAAAATTAAAGCTGCTAATGCATCCATCGTTAAATATCCATCTAAAAATCCTTGGAACATAGGCGCTTGTCCATAGTTTCCAGCAGCCTCTTTCACACTACCTACTGATGTAAACATACTCTTTATAAAGATAAGAGCAATCATACCTAATAATAACGGTGTTAAAACCTTTCCGAACAACCCCATTAATTTAGACGGTGATAAACTTAACCAGTACACAATACTAAAGAAAATAACTGTGTAACATAATAAAACTACGCTACCCGATTCCGAGAATAGCTGACCCGGTCCCATTTCAAAAGCTAAACTTCCTGCACGTGGTATACCAAGACCTGGTCCAATAAATAAATACACGATACACGGAAAAATAATGGCGAATGAAGAATGAACTCTACCCGCTAGCGTTTGAAAACTTCCTGCTTTCGCAATCGCAATAACCCCCAATATAGGAAGACCTGTTGCTGATATAATAAACCCTACTAATGAAATCCACACATGTTCTCCTGCTTCATACCCAAGAAAAGGTGGGAATATAAGATTCCCTGCTCCAAAGAACATCGAGAATAACATAAGACTAATAAGTAAAATTTCTTTTTTCTGTAACAATTTCATTTCTTTCTCCTTCTTTAATTCCATCTGTTATGAAATCAATTTCACATATAAAAAAGTGCAATAATCCGCTTCCTAACAAAGAAAACATAGTCCATAGTCTATCACAAAAGAAACCCCCCTTCTATAGCTATCCCTCTTTTCCAATTTCTTCTGAAAAATCAACCTTTATTGACTTATAATAGTTAATAAGGTAAAATATTAAATATACAAAATTATTAACTTTGTTTTTGTTTGTGTCAGGAGGAAAATAACATGGAATCAACGATACAACTAGAAAGAGAACAACAAAGAAAAAAGAAACATCCTCCAGGTTTATACTTACTCTTCTTTACAGAGATGTGGGAAAGATTTAGTTACTATGGATTACGAGGATTATTAACATTATATTTAACGACAGCTTTAGTAAGCGGTGGTCTTGGGTTTAGTCCCGCATGGGCACTCTCTATTTATGGATTTTATACTGGAGCCTGCTATTTCACACCAATGATTGGTGGATACTTAACAGACCGTTTTCTAGGTAGACGAAAGGCGATCACAATTGGTGGTATAACAATGGCAATCGGTAACCTTACACTATTTGCCTTGCAAAACCAATTGGGCCTATACCTCGGATTAGCGCTTATTATTATTGGTAATGGATTCTTCAAACCGAACATCTCTACACTGGTTGGAGAATTATACGAGGAGAATGATCCAAAACGTGATAGTGCATTTACCATTTTCTATATGGGTATTAACGTCGGTTCATTTTTAGCTCCACTCGTTTGCGGATTTTTATCAGAAAATTTATTCAAAACAACAGTTGATGGCGTTGTACATTACGGATTCCGTTACGGTTTCTTAGCCGCTTCAATCGGAATGATTGTTGGACAAATTTTATTTACAACACTATCAAATCGCTACCTTGGTGATATCGGTAAAAAACCAACTCGCGATTTGCAAGCTGCTGCTGGACAACCATCAGTAGGAGATACACCGTTAACAAAAAAAGAAAAACAACGTACTGCAGTTATCGTCATTTTAACATGCTTTGTTGTCTTCTTCTGGGCTGGCTTTGAACAAGCTGGTAGCTCATTAACATTATATACAAACAAATTTGTAGACCGCTCTGTGTTCGGATGGGAAGTTCCAACATCTTGGTTCCAATCGGTCAACCCATTATTTATTATTTTACTTGCTCCAGTCATTTCAGCATTATGGGCAAAACTTGCAACTCGCAAGCGCGGGGATTTAAAAATCCCAACCAAAATGGGACTTGGTATGATTCTACTCGGTATCGGTTATATCATTCTCGTTATCGCTACATTAAAAACAGGTAGTGATGAACATAACATTACAGAAAAAGCAAACTTACTATTTATCGTCTTTACGTATCTTTTCCATACGTTAGGTGAGCTATTCTTATCACCTGTTGGACTATCAATGGTTAGTTCTCTCGCTCCAGTAAAACTAGCATCTTTACTAATGGGCGTATGGTTAGCGAGTTCAGGTATCGCCAACATTTTAGGTGGACAACTTGCAAGCTTCACAACTTCACTTGGATATGCTGAAGTATTTACAGTTATTGGCGCTGTAGCAATCGTTTTAGGTTGTGTTTTATTACTAATTTCCAAAAAATTAGTGAAGTGGATGGATTAAAAAAAAGATGAGGGATTTCCCTCATCTTTTTTATTTCTTCGCCTTCGTTCCTACTAAATCACCAGCAACAACATAACGTTTAGAATTATCTTTCACAGATACACATGTAATAAGCGTTATCTCATCTTTTCCGTGATCCTCGACAACTTCCCATTTATCAGGAGTTACTTCAGATACACCAGTAACCGCATACTCATATTCGTTTTCATTATCATACAAATAAATTTTATCGCCTTTTTTCAAAGATGCTACATCACTAAACAAAACACCTTTTTTAGACATATTATGTCCTGCTAATGCATAATTCCCTTTTCCCATTACTTGATTTTCTTTTACTGTTGCTGCACCTGACAATAGGTTTTTCTCAGTAGAAGATTTTAAAACAGGAAGTTCTATGGAAACACTTGGAATCGAAATACGACCAATTACCTGCTTTTTATCTAATGATGCATTCGCTACTTCAGCTAAATCTGGTTGATCAATTTTGGAAGCATCTACAAATTCCGTCTCATGCTTTTCATAATTCATCTTTTGAACAGCTTGCACATTCGCTGTCTGTTTCTTCTCTGCCTGATATCCATCATAAAATGGCTTTCCAATTAAAACACCACCTACAACAAATAGAAGGATTGCTACTATACTATAAATTCTTTGCTTATTCATATACAATTCCTTTCCCTTACAAAATCTTACTCTATATAAAATGATAAAATAATATTGCTATATGTACAAGTGTAAGCTGAAAGAAACCTTCTTGCATGTGCAAGAAGGTTTCTTTTTAAGCAATTTTATTTCGATATAAGGACACGTGAAAAATCGTCATCTGAATAAAGAAGATACTAAACGCAATATATATCGGATATGCAGGAACATATAGATTAACAATTGGGGAAAGAGTTAAAAAACCAACCGCACAAGGCAACACGAACCATAGTGACATAAATGTAGTACGACAAGCCTTTTCTGTAATTGCCTTTTCTCGCTCATCTTCTTGAGGAAATAATAGCGGAAACATCCAATACGACAGCTCTTTATATTTTTTCTTTTGAATTTTATAAAGAACAGTCGATACAATACCAAATATTAAAAGTAATGCTAGCGGCATTAAACTCAATGAAACTTCGAATGGTACTCTCTCCGTTTGAATAAAATTAGCAACTTCAATAGTAAAATAATACAACTCAATAAATGCCCAACCTGCTAATACCATTAAAAGTACATTTAACATATAGGAAAATACAAGTCTATTCATCCTCTTTCCCCTCCTTATTTAAAACAAACACATCCTCCATCTTTAGCTCGAACACATCGCAAATTGTAAGTGCTAATAACAAGGAAGGAACATAATCCCCTTTTTCAATTGCAGCGATTGTTTGTCTCGTTACTCCAACCTTTTCTGCTAATACACTTTGGGAAAAATTAAAGCGAGCTCTTAACTCCTTCACTCTATTTAAAATGGTCAATTTTACCACCCCTCAATTTCATTGTATGCTATCCTTAACAAAATGTAAACTCAACTTAACATAAAAATTATAAAAAAATCCAACTTTACGTATTGTAAAGTTGGATTACGTGTTAGTTTAAAATTGTAACTTTAACATTTTTTCTGCCCCAATTACTAGATGAAGCTTTATCAGGCATTAAAACATCGATTTTATGACCTTTAATCGCGCCACCAGTGTCTGCTGCAATTGCAATTCCATACCCTTCAACATTTACAGTAGATCCTAATGGAATAACAGATGGATCCACCGCAATTAATTTCATGCCTGGATTTGCAGTTAGATTATAAGGTTTACCACCTGGTCCCCATGCAGAGTATACTTGTTGACCTGGTGCATAGCCATTTTCACCTGGATCTGCTGTATAAGCTGTTGCATGTACATAGATTTCTCTTCCACCAGCAGCTGGTTTAGATGGTTGTGCAGGTTCTACCTTCGAATTATTATTAGCAACAGGTTCGGCTGGTTTACTAGCTTGTTCTTGCTTTTTCTTTTCAGCAACTTCCGCCTGTGCCTTAGCTAAAGCTTCTTGCTCAGCCTTTGCAGCTGCCTCTGCTTTTGCACGCTCTTCTGCTGCAATTCTTGCCGCTTCTTGCTCACGAGCAATTGTTTCTTGTACTGCCTTCATATTTGACTCAATTTTAGCTTTTTCTTCTGCTGCTAAATTAAGTTGGCTTGCAACCTGATCATATTTAGCTTGAACTGTTTGTAAGTTAGCTTGACGTTTTTTCAAGTTATCTTGCAACTCAGCTTGTGCTTTTGCTAATTTTTGTTTGTCTACTACTAAAGATGCTTCTTTTTCATCAATTGTTTTCTTATCTTCTTCAATTTGACGAAGATCTTGTTCTTGTAGACGTAAAATTTCTTTATCAGCTTCTAGAATGGTAGAAACTGCGTTCATACGTTGTAAGAAATCTGCAAAGTTTTTTGACTCTACTACAACTTCTACTACTAAACTTGTATTTGAACTGTTTTGAACAGAAACCATACGTTTTCTCATAATATCCTTACGAGCAAGGACCTTATCTTCTAAAACGACAATTTCATTCTTTTTTTGCTCAATCTGCTTATGTGTTTCATCGATTTTACGTTGAATAGCAGTTTGATCCTCTTTATTTTTTGCAATTGTATTATTTAAATTATGTAGTTCGTTTTCGATACCTTGAATTTCTTTACTAACAGCTTGCTTCTCTTGCTCTTTCTTTTGCATATCTGCATCATTTTGCTGCAATTGCTGTTGCATGTTGTTAAGTTTCTCGTCGTTTGACTCTGCTTTTACAGCGACTGTACTAGAAAGACCGATAATGCCTGCTAATACTAGACTACTGATTCGCTTAAAATAGTTCATAATCCGACTCCCTTCTTATACAGTTATACATGATTTATTTTACAGTTTGTTTACAATACCATTAAATACAGTTTATTTTTCATGACGAAAAAAAGGGAATTATGCATAAAATGTAATAGATTCTTAAATATTTAACAATTCCTATATTTAAAAATTATAAAAGATGCTAAAATCCAAATATAGAGAAAATATAACTTCTAAAGGCGGTTGAAATAAATATATGTTTACTCAAAAGAAATCACTCCAACATAAAATTGATCAATTAGAAAATCGTATACAGGAACTAGAAACAGAATTAAAACAAAAAGATATTGAAAAACAAGAGATTATTTCTTCTATCCACGATCGTGTACAAAGCGTTGTTCAAGAGCATAAACTTGTAAATAATCAACACCATACACTTCAAAATTTAGTTCAACAATTAAACTCATGTTTCGAAAATGTTTCAACGCGTACTACACATTCCAATGAATTGAATAACGAAATGTTACAAAAAGAGCAAAGCTTAATTCAATCTATTGAAGAAATTATTGACTGTTCTAATGAAGGAAAAGAATCTGTTCACCGTTTACTTATTGTAATTAACAAATTAGGTGAACAATCTCAACGTACGTCTAATAGTATGAATCATTTAAGTGAACGCTCAAAAGAAATCGAGCAAATTGTAGAAGTCATTCAAAACATTGCAGCACAAACAAATTTACTTGCTTTAAATGCGAGTATTGAAGCTGCGCGTGCTGGAGAGCATGGTAAAGGATTCGCTGTCGTTGCCAATGAAGTAAGAAAACTAGCGGAAAGTACAGCGGAAAGTACAAAAAACATCGGCAACTTAACGAAAAAAATTCAAGAAGAAATTGAAAAAGCATACGATAACACAAAAGATAATTTACATTTAGTCGATGAAGGTGTAGAAATGAGTGCCGATACAAACGCTAGAATTGAAAATATTTTAATTATGATTCAAACGTTACAAAATGGTGCTACAAATGTTATTAAAGCTATCGAAAACCAAAAATCTTGTAATGATGATATATTACGAGAATTCGCTAATACACAACAAATGTTCCAAAAATTAAATACTACTATTATGAACCATATTCATGATGCCGAAAAAGTCGATGTTCAATTGACTAAAGGTCTTCAAGAAACAGCGGCTTCTCATTAATAATAAAAACCCCTTATAGCGCTATAAGGGGTTTTTATTATTTTTCGAATATTTATTTCTTCTCAATATTCATCCGTATCTTTGTTATAATGGACAAGTTGTTTCTTTCGACTAATAAACAAGGAGGTTATTATGGAACAATTTTATTACATTTTAAAATATTTAATTCTTGGTCTGTTCCAAGGACTAACAGAGCCAATTCCGATTTCTTCAAGCGGTCACCTCGTTTTAGCACAGCATTTGCTAGGACTAAAAATAGAAGGGTTTAGCTTCGAACTACTTGTTAATTCAGCTTCATTATTAGCTGTATTACTTATTTATAGAAATGATTTAATTCGTCTAACAAAGAATGGTCTATCTTATATATTTACAAGAGCAGAAGACGCAAAATCAGATTTCTTCTTTATTATTTACCTTGTTATTGCGACCATTCCAGCAGGTGTTATTGGTGTTTTATTTAAAGATTACATCGATCAGTACTTAAAAGGTGTGAAGATGGTTGGGATTTCCCTTCTCATTACTGCTGTTGGCCTTTGGATTATTAGAAACTTGCGTGGACGTAAAAATGATGGTGACCTTTCTATGAAAGATGCAATCATCGTCGGATTAGCACAAGCTTGCGCACTAATCCCTGGAATTAGCCGATCAGGTGCAACAATCGTAGCAGCGATGTTACTTGGTATGAAACAAGAAACAGCCCTTCGTTTCTCCTTCTTACTATATATCCCTGTTAGCTTAGGTGGTTTATTACTAAGTATTACAGACATTGCAAAAGATCCAAATCTAAACACATTATTCGTACCATATGTCGTTGCATTTATCGCAACATTTATCATGACGTATATTTCGTTAAAATGGTTTATGAATATTATGGCAAAAGGAAATTTAAAATATTTCTCTTTCTATTGCATTATCGTAGGTGTACTTACTCTTATTTTCTTATAAAGTGAAACTTACAAAACGAAAAGCGAGTCATTCTATTAAACTAGAATGACTCGCTTTTTTATGCGTATACTTTCTTTTCTTGACAATACAAACGAATAACATGTTTATTTTGTTGAAATACATCATGCGTTAGGCGAATAATAATAAAATTTCGTTTTGTTTGATCATCATGAACAAAAATCTGTTCTCCCTCTTGAAAACGCCACGCACTTTCAAAAGTTGTAATACGATTCCCACTTACAGAAAAAAGCTCATATCGCATATCTTGTACCCTCTCTCAACTCATCATAATCATAATATCCTTATATTAAATTTAGTATAACTTAATTCCATTAAAATTTATAATTTTTTCTATTTCAAAATATTTTAATTTTGTTTTAAGGTTCTTTTAACGTTATAATGGTAAACGAATTTTCATTGAAAGGAGCTTCATTTTGACTGCATATTTATTCCCTGTAAAAACAGCATTTATTTTATTTCCTTTTTTAGCAATGTTTCTATTAATCCCTTTCTTAATTTTTAATTATCGAAAGTATGGTTATTTAAATAAATGGCGTTCATTTATTTTATACTCATTATTACTTTATTTATTAAATGCCTATTTTCTTGTGATTTTGCCGTTGCCACAAACATATGATACTTGTAGCCTACAACCGGCTAATACGCAGCACATGCAACTATCACCATTTTATTTCATACAAGAAATTAGTAATCATACCTCGGCAATTTTAACGAAACCAGCTACTTATTTCTACCTATTAAAAGAATCTGCATTTTTACAAGTAGCATTTAACGTTCTATTAACCGTTCCATTCGGTATTTACTTACGTTATTATTTCCGCCGTAGTTTCCTACAAACAATTTGTATTTCTTTTTGTCTTTCACTCTTTTTCGAGCTAACACAAGTGACTGGACTATACGGTATATACAATTGTGCATACCGCTTATTTGATATAGACGATCTGTTTTTAAATACATTAGGCGGCGTAATTGGCTTTATCATTGCACCGATATTTACGTACTTCCTTCCGAAAGCAAACGAGTTAGATAGTCATATTGATTTGGAAACGAAACCAGTCGGATTCGTTCGTCGCTTTATCGCGATGCAAATTGATTGGATTTTCTTATCTATCGTTGTACCTGTCATTAAAAACAAAGGAAATTCTTTCTTTGTTTCTAATATTCAATCTTACACGAACATATACGAACTCATTTTCATAACGTGTTCGATCTTTATTTACTTTATTATCATTCCATACTTTACGAATGGAAAAACAATTGGTAAAGCATTGCTTCGTATTTACGTGAAAGGAAAGTCAGATCGTATTACGATGAAGGAACTATTCATCCGTTATGGTATATTCTATTTCATTTTAGGTGGAATCAATTATATTCTTTCTAGTAGTTCTATCTTAAATCTTACAGAGCCTTTAGTATTACTAGTTATAGTATTATTCCAATTCGTAATTAACGGCATATTTATTATTCATGTTTTATTACATGTATTTAGTCGTGATAAGTTACTATTTTACGAGCACATCAGTCAAACAAGAAATGCAATTACACTAAAAAAAGCTGACAAGTAATACTTTGTCAGCTTTTTTTCATAGGCGTAAATAATTTTTCTGTATAAGGGTTTAAAAACATTCCAGTTTCATCTAATAACTTCCTCACCTTTAGAAACGAGTGTAATTCTGGATATATATTTTGTAATTTTTCGTAAGTTAACGTATGCATTTTCCCCCAATGTGGGCGTCCCTCGTACTTTAGAAAAATTTTCTCCACCTCACCAAAATAAGCAGCATATTTCATACCTTTATACATATGAACAGCGATATAGGCTGAATCTCTACCGTATGCTGGACTGAGCCATATATCATCACCTTTCACATAGCGGCATTCGATTGGGAAGTGCACCTTATACTTTTTCTTTTCAATAAGCTTTGAAATTTCTTCTACAACAGTTCTCATATACTTTGACGGAACACTATATTCCATTTCATAAAATGGTACCGTACGTGATGTAGAAAACACTTCATAGCTCGGACCTATTATTTTTGTATTCGGTACAGCTTTAGCTGATAATCGACTTACTCCCTTACTGATAGAAGGAAACCATTTACATCCTTTAGATAACAAAGAGAACATCCTATTTTCTAGTAACTCCACCTTTAATTTATGCCATTTCAAATCACTTTCTTTACTCATCGTTTCATTGGTAAACTTCACTTGCACTTCATCTGAATAAGGAAAAACGAAAAATTCAAAATGACGATTCTTCTTATATTCTTCTAGCTTGTTCATTACAGTAGATAATGACTGTTTTTCACTTTCATAGACGAGCGAATACGCTGGGATAACTTTCAACTTTATTTTTACAATGATACCTAGCATCCCAAGCGACAACTGAAAAGCTCTCCAATATTCCACATTCTCCGTTTCTGAACAAACTATACTCTCACCTGTAGATAAAACTGCGGTAATCTCTATAACTTGTGTTGATAAACTCCCAAAGGTAACACCCGTCCCATGAGTTCCCGTACTAATCGCTCCTGCAATAGATTGTGAATCAATATCCCCTAAATTTTCTTGTGCATAACCTTTTTCTTCAAGTAACTTCCCTAGGTCATATAGCTTTGTTCCTGCCCATACTTCGGCAACCATTTTCTCCGCATCAATATTCACAATGCCCTTCAATTCATCTAAAGAAACTAAAATTTCTTCCGTTTGCACGAGAGGTGTAAAAGAGTGCCCTGAACCGACAACACGAATTTTCTTCCCTTTTTTTCGCGCAAGTCCTACAACTTCTACCACATCTTGTACACTTTCTGGATACATCGTATAATGCGGCGTTCCTTCTACATTCCCTGTCCAATTTCTCCATTTCTGTCCCTTTATAGAAAGCATTGGCCATCCCCCCGATATGTTGCATACTCCCCAACAATCTCTCCTTCTTTCACACGATATAAAAAAGGAAAGCGCTCACATAACTCTCCAGCTTTACTATGGCGAAACAAGATAGAATCTCCTATCTCTACTCGTTCCTCGCCGTTATAAAAAATTGGTGTTTGTACCTCGCCAGCACCTTCTAAAGCTACTAATTTTGCACCATCAGGCCTCCAAACCTCAGGTTCTTTATCTTTCCCAATTGCGCCTGAGGCAATATATCCACCACCTAGACAAGTGTAAATAGTTGGAGCTGGTTTACGCACAACTGGTAAAGCAAATCCGACAGCTGGATGAAATTGCACTTCTTTATAATAATCAAACAGCTTCGGGGCATAAAAAGCAGAGCCTATCGTAACCTCTGAAACTGAATCATCTTGCTCAGTTGTTTTTATACTTCCTGTGCCTCCCCCATTTACAAACCTTAGTTCAATACCTAGATTTTGTATTTCTTTTACAATATGTCCTCTTCTTTCTTTAACTTCTAACACTGATTTCTTCTTTAAATATGAAATTACTTTACTTTTCACTCGTTGATTCGGTATGTGATCTCCTACCCCAGCAATTTGGGCTTCATACCCCATTACACCATCTAGTATTAAAAATGATGATTCTTTCACCCTTTTTACTATTTTCAAAGCACCTTGCACATCTTTTATCGGTGATCTTTTGACCCCAAAATGAAACTTTAAAAAACGACTACTCATATCAATATCCAAACAAACACGAAAACACCCTTTAGACTTCTCAGCAATTTTTTCTAAATAAACAATATGATCTTCACAATCCACCATACAAGTTATAATGAGCCCTTGCTTTGTTAACAAACTTATTTCATGTAACGCTCTTTCATCATAAGCAGGATACCCGAGCAATAAATCATTGAATCCTTGTTCAAGTAAAAACAAAGCTTCCCTAGGTGAAAAACACATAATACCTTGAAATCGATCATTTGCAGCTAAAATCTTTTGCATAACCGGAACAGAACGTAATGATTTACTCGCGATACGAATCTTCTTATTCCCACTTAGTTCTATAATCGATTGAATATTTCTATCTAAAGCCACTTCATCCAAAAATGCACACGGTAATGGAACTTCTTTAAAAATCCCTCGATCCACATTTTTTCTCCCCTCTTCTCTATATGTCTTATACATATTGGAAAGAAAGTTTAAATTTCCTCTTTCAAAATAAAAAAGTTTCTTCCTATTTAAGAAGAAACTTTTTTTAGGACTACTTCATAGAAATAGTCGCCTCTACTGGATAATGATCAGAATAATCATTATACGTATATTTTTGGAACCATGATGTAACAGTCCATTCTGGAGATTTCGGCTGCAACACCTTATTCTCTATATAAGATGGATTCGCATGGTCTTTACTTGCAATAATATAATCTAAATGTTCAGCAGGTGCATCTGGATAATTGTATTTCGCAACACTGTTTGTCGTCGCATCCCAAGTTGCTGTATGTCCCGTATAAGATGGAATTGAAGCATGTAATGTTTTAAACATTGATGCGTACTCTGAGTCACTATTTTTCTCTGCATTTATTTTATTTACGTTCATATCACCACCAAATAGGACATACTCGTCATTTGGTATATTCTTATTTTTAATAAAATCTTGAATTTCTTTTAACTGGTTTGTACGTACAGATGCAGGTGAAGTTTTTCCGCACATACTATCTTCAGCCTGCAAATGCGTCCCAATCACATGAACGAAACGATCATTTTTCTTAATTTTCGTGTATACAAATCCTTTATTTGATAAATTATCTGGTCCGCATCCGTTTGCAAATACATATTGAACCTTTTCAATGATTGGCCATTTGCTCACGATTGCAACGCCCCCATCTTCAGGAGTTGAAGATGAATAGCTACCTAACGTTTTATCCCATTCGTTTCCTTTACTACGACCTAATACAGCTGTTTGATTTGGGTATTCTTTCTTCAAATTTCCTAAAAGACGATCTGAAGCGCTATTATCAAACACTTCATTTAATATAACAACATCCTGATTTTTAATATAATCCGCTGCCCCGATTAAATCAGCACGCTGGCTTTGCCCCCAGTTCGGATATAAATTTGTTGATAACATATACACATTATGTGTCATCACTTTTAAAGTACTATTTTGATTTGTAGATGTGTCTGCTTGAGCTGAAAATCCTCCGTATAAAACTCCTAAACCAATTCCAAAGCTAAGTACACCTTTTAGCAAATTACCTTTCACGTTTCATACCTCCATGTGTATAGTGATAAAAAGGCCAAATACTCTATTATGAGATTTGACCTTTTTTAAATACTTAACGATCTCCGTACGTATCAAACCAAAGCTGAATGTATCCAGCAGTAACACGTTGTGCATCCATTAATCGCTTACCTGTCATTGGTGTAACTTCAGCACGCCATTTATCTGCATATTCTTGTGATACAGCTGCTTTTACGAACCAATCTTTCGTATTATCATTTACAATTCCAGCGTAATCTTGTTTTGCTGCTACTGCCGCTCCATGAATCCAATCTTCTGGATTTGTACCCTTCCAGTTCCAATATCCATTTCCATCCGTTACTTTATAATTATCTTTTATCGTATCTACAAAGTTTTCATATTTAGAATGGAATCCTTGTGGGTACGAAAGATTTGTAAAGTTTGCCGCATGCATCGGTTGGTTTACATCTCCTAAATAATGAAGAGATAATCCTAAATAGAAGAATGCTTGTTTCATATCTTTATTTTTATATGATTCACCAGCTAATTTAAAATATTTAGCTCCAGTTTCTTTTGCCTGCTTTGCAAATGGAATATATGTTTTTCCATTGTCTGGATCATAGAAATGTGAAGCAAATGTGCTATTATCATAATAAGGATTTTCATAGTCAGCAGCATAAATACCATTTTCTAATTCCGTACGCCATTCATTTACTTGTGCAACTCGATCTTGTTTTACAAGTGTTGTATTGCGAGACATAATATCAATGGCACGGTTTACAATCCATAAATGAGAGTTTACACCTTCTTTATGTTTATCTTCAGCAGACCAACGGTGAACTATTTTTATTTTACTTCCCCCATCATTTTCATGAGCAAATGCAACGCTTTGTAAAGGGGCTACTAATGTAATAGCTGCTGCTAAAGCAAGTACTTTCTTTTTCATCTGAAATCCTCCATTTTATAATTGAATTATTGTAAACTTTTTGTTAGGATCCTATGATGTCGTCCGGTTAACCTATGATTAGAATATCCCACCTTTCACGAAATATCTATTACTAAATTAAAATATGCAGATTTTCATATCATTATAACTTTATACATAGTGAATATAATGAATGAATGCACTTATATTGTAATAAAGTATTGTTAAGCTTCTGCAAATACTTGTCTAAACTAATGTAAAAAAGAGTAAAGCATCCACATGCTTTACTCTTTTTTTCTCTTCGATAGTATACTTGGCAGTTGTACGTTAACTGCCAACTTATGTATAAATCCAAACACTAATCCGATCCCTATAAATATGTATAATATCGTAAATATCTTTCCAAAATCAGTTTGCGGACTAAAATTCGCATCACCGACGGTCGTCAACGTGACCACACTAAAATATAAAGCGTCAAGAGGACGTAATCCTTCAACTGTACTATAAAAAATCGTACCGGATGTTAATGTTAAAAATGTTAATACGAATAATACTTGAAATTCTTTATCTTTCCACGCTCGTAAACAAGCTTTTAGCATCCGTTTCAATGTCAACATAAATGAAAGCATTAGACTTCCCCTTCCAAACAAAATACCTTTAGTTACAGGAAAGTCTATCACCTTTCTGTATAGAAAAAAAGTAGCCCTCTTCTATTTCTAGAAAAGAGCTACTTTTTACTATTCTCTGTTATTTAGGTGAAACAAGAATTTTTACTTGTGTTTTATCTTTTACAAGTGCTTCAAATCCTTCTTCAACAACTTGATCCACTGTGATTTTTTTCGTAATTAATTTCTCAGCTTGAATTTGGCCAGAGCTAATTAATTTAATAACAGCTGGGAAAATATGACGGTATCCAAGAATACCTATAACTTCTTTTTCTTTTAATACAAGGTTATTTGGAGTAATTGTCGCATCTTTTTCCCACACACTAACAATTACAGTTTGACCTTCGAAACTTGTGCTTTCGATTGCTTGGCGAAGTACAACTTCAACACCTGTTACTTCAAAGCTCACATTTACACCTAAACCATTTGTTAAGTTGCGAATTTCAGCTAATACATCTTGAGTCGCTGGATTTAATACGTAATCCGCACCTGCTAATTTTGCTAACTCTTGACGTTCTTTAGAAAGTTCAACTGCAATAACAGGAGTTGCTCCTGCTGCTTTAGCTGCTTGGATAACAAGAAGTCCAATTGGACCACAACCAAATACCGCTACAGCTTCCCCTTCTTTTAATTTACTTTGACGTACTGCATGAACTGCTACAGCTGCTGGTTCTACAAGTGCACCTTGTTCATACGTCATTTCATCTGGAATATGGTGAACCATATCTTCTGGTACTACTGTATATTCAGAGAAACCGCCGCCTTCTCCACCAAGACCGTGGAAAACAAGTTGTTCACAAACATTGTAATGTCCATGTTTACAAGCTTCACATTTACCACAAGAATAAATTGGTTCTACAACGACGCGGTCTCCCACTTTATGAGATGTAACGCCTTCACCGATTTCAACTACCTCACCGCTAAACTCATGACCTAAAATAACCGGTGCTTTTACATGTGTTAATGGATGCTCTTCTGTTGGAATAAAAATAGGTCCTGCTAAATATTCATGCAGGTCTGTCCCACAGATACCACACCATTTAACTTTGATTTTCACTGCTCCTGGTTTTACAGTTGGTTCTGGTACTTCTTCTACTCGTACATCACGTTGATTATGCCAAAGTAGTGCTTTCATCTTATACATCCCTCTCTACGTATATACTTAACCTGGTGAAGTTTACAAATCTATTATAATACTTTAATCCGTATATTTCAAAAAAACAATATCATTTCCACTAAATTTTAACAAATAATGTTCAACATTTTGTCACTTTGTACTTTTTTCCACATCTGTTAATTCAATTTCATTGCGGTTGAAATTAGCATTATGCCATAATAGCATAGGAGAGGTGAATATCGCTTGAAATATTTTATTTACTTTATTGTTATCGTAGCGTTTCTAGATACATTTTCACAATTACCTATTATGAGTACGTTCGCTCAAAGTCTTGGAGGATCCCCTCTTATTATTGGGCTAGTTGTCGGCATGTACTCATTCGCAAATATGATCGGTAATATTATTGCTGGCGCTGCCGTCGATAAATTTGGTGCAAAAAAAATACTTTATATAAGCATGGGGCTTACGAGTTTCATAGTCTTGTTATACACCGTTGTTCAAAGTGGTGAACAACTATTAGTTGTGCGCTTTATGCATGGCTTTAGTGATGGATTTTTAATTCCTGCTGCCTTTACGTTTTTATCAAAACAAACAAATGCAGCAAGACAAGGTAAGGCAATGGCTCTATCTGGTGCTGCTGTTGGAACAGCGGCAATTGTAGGACCTGCTTTTAGCGGGATTATGAAAGCAACTGCTGGTATAGAGTGGGTGTTCATTACCATTTCTATTTTAATGGTTCTTGGTACAATCGTATCTCTCTTCTTCTTACCAAATAACGTATCAAGAAAAGATACTTCAAGAACACAAATGATGAACAAAGAAGATATGTTTGAACTATTGAAATCAGAACCGTTATTACAGGCATATATTGGTGCTTTCACACTAATGTTTTCACAAGGAATTGTCACTTATATGTTACCAGTGAAAGTTGAGGCATTAGCACTTAAAGCATCTACAACAGGCATGATGTTAAGTGTATTCGGCATTACCGCTATCCTCTTCTTCTTACTGCCAACAAATCGTATTTACGATCGATTTAATCGTTCAAAACTAATGCTAATTGGTATTGCAGTAATGGCATTAGCATTATCTTTACTTGGATTATTCGCAACAAAAGGTATGCTCTTTATCGTTATGATGGTTTATGGCATTGGATTCGCTATCCTTTTCCCATCAATAAATGCATTACTTGTTGAAAATACGACAGATGATAAGCGTGGAAAAGCATTCGGATTGTTTTATGCTTTCTTCTCATTAGGCGTTGTTGCTGGATCCTTTACAGTCGGAGCAATCGGGGCATCACCTAGCGTCAGCTTCGTTATTGGAACTGCATTCTTATTAACATTTGCCGGAATGATTTACGTAAGAAGCAAAGTAAAAAAGACAATGATGGGTTAATTCCATCATTGTCTTTTTTTAATGATAAACTCCTATTCAACTTTTAACTTTCAATAAGCCGTATTTAATAAACAATATGGCATTATATTTTTCATAGAGATAATACAGTGGATAACAAAATAAGAAGAAAATAAGTACAGTTGGCACATCGTCTATAATAGAAAAATATTTTACTAGTAATTCCTTAATACTCTCTCCAATTATAATAAACAGTGGGATTATACAAATTGCTGCTAATATTAAGCACGGTGTGATCCTCATTTCTTTTATCCTCACTTTACAGTGTGGACACCTGAATGAAAAAGGATGCGGGAGATCCATAATATGTTGCGCAGTAATATTCCCTTCACACTGTGGACATTCAATTACTTCTTTCATTTAACTCACTCCTTTCTATTCATAAAAAAGAGCACTATCGAATAGCGCTCTTTTATTGCCGAATATATTACTTTTGTGTATAGCCAAGTAACAATGTAAATAAATTAAACTGTAAAGGCAATACTACATTTCTTCTTTTACAAAAAAAGTGTATCAATACCAACGATACTTCGACAATTTCCTCGGAAATATTTCCTTTCCCTACAGAATTTGATACACTACATATGAACAGACACTTGTATTACATAAGCTAAAATAATAACTTACTGTACAAATTCAAAAGCACATTCTTCATATGAAGAATGTGCTTTTCTGTTATTAACGTTTAATCCAAACAGCGCCTGCTGATTTATCCTCTGCTTGTCCAACAACTTGGAATTTAAGTCCGAGGTTCGGAACTTTTCTTCCTGCGTCTGCAATTTGTTTGTTACTATATACTTTTGAATCATCAAAAGTTGTAACACCTTGTAATCCAGAATAGTTAAACTGTCCACGTGTTAATGAATTTACACTCCATGCTGGTGTTTGATCAAACGAAAATGCAGCGTCCGCAATTTGCATACCTGTATTACCGTACGCTGGTTTCCCATTTAAATTACCAACAAACGCTTCTGGATGAGAGTCTACAACCCCAAGGAAGCCTTCACCTGGATGCACCCCAACCCAGTTATCTTTAAAGCTATCATCTGCATACCAAACGACAAGACCTGTATTATACACTGGACCTTTCCCTGCTTTTAATCCATTATCTGATCCCGCATAGTTTCTCCACTCTAAGTAGTAATAATGAGCTTTTTTCTCTGTCCCTTCAGAAACAACGAATCCATTTAACTGCATTTTAGATGTTCCTTCTGTGTCATCAGAAAATACTACTTGTCCATCAACAGTTACATTTACATTATCCATCGCGAAACCTTTATATGTTACAGCTGGATCTGTAATATAATCGAATTGCAGTTTCACTTTTTTTCCTTTAAATTGACTTAAATCATATGATTTATCAATCCATTTTCCGTCTGTTGTATCTTTATCTCCCTGGACTACTTTTTCTCCAAGTCTATCAATTAATGTTTTCGTTCCATCTTCTGTTACTGCATGCACTTCAACAAAATCGCACTCTGCTTCTAACTCATAATTTGCTTTATAATCGAATTTTGCATTTATTCCTTTTGTTAAATCCAAGAACGGTGTTTCTAATGTTGTATGCATATCATCGCCTCTTGTACTATAATATGCATGCTTTCCAAACTCTGGTTTAATCGTTTCAACACTTTTACCTGGTAAGTTAACACGTACAACGCCTGGACGATTAGATTTCGTAACACTTTGATCAATATATGTAGGAACTCCTACACCGTGCTTAATTTTATCGTAATCTACTTCTAAAATTTTTGCCCAGTTGCCACCCATATTCTTTTGTAAGAAATCTTTATTTTGTGGCGAGAAACTAGTTGGCTCTGTTCCTGCAATTTTCCCTGTCCAACTACCTCCACTCATTAGTGACCAAGCTTCGACAGGTGAACCAGTTCCAGTATATTTCGTGTCATATTCATCTGGTAAGCCAAGGTCATGTCCAAATTCATGCGCAAATACACCTACTGCTCCATCTTCTGGTTCAATTGTGTAATCATGTGCTGCTACTTTTCCACCAAAGTAATCTACCTCTGATTTTGTGCCTTCAATCGCTACTGGATCTATTGCTAATTTTGAACGATGTGACCAAATTGCATCATCACCTAATTTACCGCCACCAGCTTCTTGACCAACACCAGCATGGATTACCATTAAATGATCAATTACACCGTCAGGTTCATTTTGATTTCCATCACTATTTGTATCATATCTATCAAACTGATCAAATTGAGATAAATCTAAACCTTTCTCAGCAGCTGCATGTAAAGCTTCTTTCACTAAATCACGTGCGCCTTTTGGACCTTTGTTATCATGACCACTGCTACCATCAGCACCGTAGTCAGACGCTTTTCCTGGGACAGTTAGCCATTCTGTTACATATCCATCAGTCGTATAACTACCGCCAGACTGCTCTTCATAATATTGTTTAAACGTTTTTACTTTTGAACCATCAAATAATGTGTACGGCTCATTACCAAATAACATTTTTTGATAATGCTCTCTACTAAAGTCATTCGAATACATATACCCTGGCGTTTGATCAATATTATTATGTTTATAATCACTAAATTCAACGAGTAATACTAATACTTTATCATTTCGAACAGTTCCCTTATACGGTGCTTGCTTCGCTTTAGAAGTTGGGACTTGTCCATTCAATTGCTTTTTATTTGGTTCTGGCTTTTGCTCAGGACTAACATTTCTTTCAGGTTTCTTTACCTTTTCCTTTTCTTCCATTTTTTTCTCTTTTACTTTTTTCACGAAATCAGATGCCTCTTTAGCAGTATCAGCTGGAAGAATTTCTTTATTTGCCTGATCCCCTTGTTTCTTTTCAATGTACTTTTCTACGGCTTTTTTCGTTTCTTCTTTAGACGATGCTGGATTGATTGTTCCTCTTTCTTTCAACGCTTCCGCTAAACGATCTTCTTGAATTAAATTGTAATCAATTGGTGTTGTAGATACATTGTCTTTCTCTTTTGCTGGCGTTTCTGCGTATGCTAATGGAGCACTCATTACAGATGTGCATCCGATAATTGCCGCAATTGCTAATGACGATAACACTTTAAATGGCGCTTTTCTTCTCATTCCATTTCTCTCCTTTTATAAAACTTAAAATTCAGATAAATAGTTGCATTTTTGTCGAAATCCCTGTTTACTACCTCCCTATATAAAAAGGCATAATTCTATAAACGTTAAACTTTCTGTTATAGAATCATGCCCTCCAGTTTTCTGGTCAGACCCTCTATCTGTTTATCCCGCTTTAACGGGCAGTAAGACTCCCACCTCAAAATTCGGTGAATGCGAGGAAGTTAGGTGTGAGATAACTGCCCGTAAAAGCCCAATTGGTTCAACTAATAATTAGTGGGGGAATAAACAAAGCCCCCCACTAATTAAAGTTTCACTTTATATCAAAATATGAAAAATAAAGAGTGATTTGTATATATTAAATAGTTTATATAACAAATTTAAAAGACAATATGCAAAATTGCATGAAAATTCTTTTAAATATAAAAAAAGAATCCTAGTCAATTAAACTAGGATTCTTGATTTTCTATTATTTCTCTTGTGTTTTTTCCCAATCAGCTAAGAATTTCTCAATTCCTTGATCTGTTAATGGGTGCTTCACTAATGAAGCAATTACGTTTGCTGGGATTGTTGCAATATGTGCACCATTTAATGCTGCATCAGTTACGTGAACACTGTGACGTACAGATGCTGCGATGATTTCTGTTTCGATTCCGTGAATTGCAAAGATTTCTGCGATTTGGCGGATTAAGTCCATACCGTTATGACCGATATCATCTAAGCGACCTAAGAATGGTGATACATATGTTGCACCAGCACGAGCTGCAAGTAATGCTTGAACTGCTGAGAATACTAATGTAACGTTTGTACGAATCCCTAAATCAGAGAATGCTTTTACTGCTTTTAAACCTTCTGTTGTCATTGGTACTTTTACAACAACGTTTGGAGCAATCTTCGCTAATTCTTTTCCTTCTTCAATCATTTTATCAGCTTCTAAGCTAATTACTTCTGCGCTTACAGGTCCTTCTATAAAGCTGCAAATTTCACGAATACGCTCATGGAAATCTACGCCTTCTTTTGCTACAAGTGATGGGTTTGTCGTTACTCCAGCTACTACGCCTAATGCATTTGCCTCTTTAATTTCGTTAATGTTTGCTGTATCAATAAAGAATTTCATTTGTTATTCTTCCTTCCTAATTTTCAATTTATATTTATTTGTTTTTCTTAATAAGCTCTAATTCAATCGGAATAGATTTGTCCACTTTTTTACCTTGTGTGATTTCTTTTGCTGTTTGCATCGCCTTCTCCCCGATTAATTCCGGTTTTTGAGCAACTGTTGCAGCCATACGCCCATCTTTAACCGCTTTTACAGCATCTTCTGTTGCATCAAACCCAACAACGACTACATCCGTTTTTCCGGCAGACTTCAATGCTTCAAGTGCCCCTAATGCCATCTCATCGTTATGCGCAAACACCGCTTTAATATCACCATTTGCTTGCAAAATGTTTTCCATAACAGATAATCCTTTTGCTCTATCAAAATCAGCTGCTTGTTTGGCAACTACTTTTAAAGACTTATCAGCTACCTTATGGAATCCTTTCCCGCGCTCACGAGCAGCAGAAGAGCCAGGGATTCCTTCTAATTCAGCAACGTTTGCTCCCTCGCCGACTAATTCACGAATGTAATCACTAGCCATTTGACCACCTTCAATGTTATTAGAGGCAATGTGAGAAACAACTTTACCTGAATTTGCAACGCGGTCTACTGTAATAACAGGGACATTCGCTGCATTTGCCGCACTTACTGCTGAGGCAACAGCATCTGAATCGGTTGGATTAATAACAACTACATCGACACCTTTTTGAATTAAATCTTCAACATCGTTCGTTTGCTTTGCTGCATCATTTTGTGCATCAACAGCAATCAATTCAATGCCGCTTTCTTTCGCTTTCTTTTCTGCTCCTTTTTTCAAAGTCACAAAAAATGGATTGTTTAAAGTTGAAACAGAGAATCCAACTTTAATAGTTTTATTTCGACCTTTATCGCTAGAATCCTTTGCCCATTCTGGTGGTTCCATTGAACAACCAGCAGTAATGACCATAATACATGCAACGAGTATAAGTAACCATTTCTTCATGAACTGTCCCTCCATTACGCTTCTTTTCGACGATCAATTAATACAGCTAGTAAGATTACAAGTCCTTTTACAACTTGTTGGAAGAAAGAAGATACGCCTAATAAATTTAAACCGTTATTTAATACACCGATAATAAGCACACCGATGAATGTGCCAACAATCCATCCTCTTCCTCCAGAAAGACTTGTTCCACCTAATACAACTGCTGCGATTGCATCTAATTCGTAAGAAGTACCTGCAGTTGGCTGTGCAGAATCTAGTCGTGATGTTAAGACAATACCTGCAAGCGCTGCCAAAATTCCGGAAAGACCGTAAATCATTACTTTAATTCTCGTAACATTAATACCTGATAATGCTGCTGCTTCTTCATTTCCACCAATTGCAAATGTACGGCGACCAAATGTCGTTTTCTTCAAAATGAAGTACAGTACTGCGAAAGCGATCATCATTGTAACAGCTGGTACCGGAATACCGAGAAAATAACCGCGGCCAAACATTTGGAACATTAAATGATCACCAAGACCAGTGATCGGACGTCCGTCCATATAAACAAGCGTCAACCCACGAAAAATAGTCATTGTTGCTAAAGTCGCAATAAATGGAGCTACTTTTCCCTTCGCTATGATGATACCGTTTAAAATTCCCATTACAAGACCCGCCAATAATCCAACTGCCATTGCAAGAAACGGGTCCATGCCACTTGCCATCATTCCAGCAACAAGTGCACTTGATAATGCTAAAATAGAACCTACCGATAAGTCAATACCCCCTGTTAAAATTACAAAGGTCATTCCGAATGCAATAAGCGCATTAATCGATACTTGACGCAGTATATTAAATAAATTTGGAATTTCAATAAATGCTGGATTTAAAGCTGTAATTACTACAATAATTAATACTAGTCCAATTAAAGACCCAAGTTGTTGTAATACATTCCCCTTCTTAGCCATCCTTACTCTCCCCCTGTAGCTAGTGCCATAATAGACTCTTGTGATGCCTCATCTTTCTCTAAAATGCCGCCGACTTTTCCTTCATGAATAACAAGAACGCGATCACTCATCCCTAAAACTTCTGGAAGCTCAGATGATACCATAATAACGGCATCTCCTTGCTCGGTAAGCTTATTCATAATAGAGTAAATTTCTTTTTTCGCTCCAACATCAACACCCCTTGTTGGCTCATCTAAAATGAGTAGCTGCGGGTGGATACCTAACCATTTTGCAATAACTACCTTTTGCTGATTTCCACCAGAAAGAGATTTCACTGTTTGCTCTCCACTAGCTGCTTTCACATTAAGAAGTTTCATCATGTCCGCTGTAAACTGTTGTTCTAGTCCGTTACTTAAGACACTTCCCTTTGAAAGACTTTCTAAATTCGGTAAGGCTAAATTTTCTCGAATTGAGAAATCTAACACTAACCCTTCAGATTTTCTATCCTCTGTAATGAATGCTATTCTTTGTCTAATCGCATCTATCGGACTGTCAATCTTTACTTCTTGTCCATTTATAAAAATTTGGCCAGAATCTAAAGGCTCGTATCCAAATATCGCTTTCATAATATCCGTGCGGCCGGCTCCCATCAAGCCAGCAACACCAAGGATTTCACCTTTTCTAACTTGAAACGAAACATTTTCAAACTTCCCTTTTTTCGTTCCGTTACGCATTTCAAAAATAACATCGCCAATTTGACTATTTCGTTCTGGGTAACGATCACCAATGCTGCGCCCCACCATCATACTCACTACTTCATCAAACGATGTTTCCGGAATGGATCTCTTTCCGACGTATTCCCCATCACGTAAAATCGTAATGGCATCACATATTGAAAAAATTTCTTCCATTCGGTGTGAGATATAAACAAACGAAACGCCTTCTTTACGTAATTTATTAATGACAGTAAACAACGTTTCAATTTCACGATCTGTTAATGCAGCTGTAGGTTCGTCCATAATAATAACGCTCGCGTTTGTCATTAACGCTTTCGCAATTTCGATAATTTGCTGTTGTCCAACCGATAACTCTCCTGCCAACATAGCACCTTTTACATGTAACCCTAACTCCGCTAGTTGCTGCTGCGCAATCGCGTTCATTTGACGCGTACGCAAAATACCTGTCTTCCCATACATTAACTCTTTACCGAGAAACATATTTTCAGCTACTGTTAAGTTCGATAATATATTCAATTCTTGATGTATAAATGCAATACCGTACTCTTCTGCTTCTTTCGCATTTTTAAAAGTTCGTTCTTGTCCATCAATCGTGATTGTTCCACCATCTTTTTTGTATACACCTGTTAAAATCTTCATGAGCGTTGATTTACCCGCTCCATTTTCCCCCATCAATGCATGGACTTCTCCTGTTTCAATCATAAACTGTGCATTCTTCAAAACAGAATTGCCATTGAACGCCTTTGAAATGTTTTTCATTTCAATACGCATTCCCATCACTTCCTTTTATTAAAAAATCACGCCTGCATGTAAAATTACATTGGCATAAGGAGTAGCTTCTCCTGTACGAATAATTGCTTTCGCTTTCTTCGTGTGCTCTTTAAATTGTTCATGCGATACATATTCAAATGCTGGCTCTATTAATTTCAGTTCGATTTCTTTATTTACTTCCGCATTCTTGTTAATGACTTCTTCTGCTAACGTTACTTTTTCAATTTCCATATCATCAGCTACCACTTGCAATACGTCTAAAAAGCTAGGTTTTCCAATCTCAACAGCTAAATCAATTCGTTTTACTCCGTCAGGAATTGGTAACCCGCAGTCTGCGATTACAATCGTATCTGTATGTCCAAGTGAAGCAAGGACTGATGCAATCTCACTGTTTAATACACCGTGCTTTTTCATCCGACAATCACCTGTACTTCACGTACTCTATCTCTCGTTGGCATACCGCCCTGTGCTCCAAGTTTCGTTACAGAAAGGCCACCAGCAATATTCGCAAAACGAATTGCTTTTTGAAGTGTTTCTCCTTCAGAAAGCGCAACTGCTAATGCACCATTAAATGTATCACCAGCTCCAGTCGTATCTACTACATCAACAGCAATGCTAGGAACATGTACAATCTCCGTACCATTATGGAAACGCACACCATTAGAACCTTCTGTCATCAATAGTTTATTTGGATATTTAGCCAGTAACTCTTCAATTGGTGATGTGAAATCATCTAATACGATGCGGCACTCATGTTCATTTGGCGTAATATAAGTTGCCTTTTCTAAAATATCTTCTGATAACACTTGTGCTGGCGCTGGATTTAACATAACCGGAATTTTGTGTTCCTCACAAATAGCCAATACATATTTTACTGTTTCAAGTGGAATCTCTAGTTGAAGAACAACCATATTTGCTTTTATAAGAAGATCTTTTGAACGATCTACAATCGACTCATTTACAAGAGCATTCGCCCCTTGCACGACAACAATACTGTTATCCTCTTCTGCTAAAACGATATGAGCAATTCCTGTCGCTGCATCTGTAACCGGTACCACATAGTCGATAAAAACACGTTCGTTCTCTAAATTTTTCTTAACTACAGTTCCATAATTATCGTCTCCTACCGCACCAACCATCGCTACATTTGCGCCTAATCTAGCTGCAGCAACCGCTTGGTTGGCTCCTTTCCCTCCTGGAATTGTATGAAATGCTTCACCAATTACTGTTTCCCCTGCTTTCGGACGTTTTTTTGAAACGGCTACTAAGTCCATTGAAATACTACCTACTACTGCAATATTTGGCATCTGTTTCATCTCCTTACTTCGTTGTATTTCGTTCTATAATTTCAATCGGTAAACGATAGTGTTTCTCTTCTAATACGTTTCCTTCCATCTGCTCTAATAACAGCTCTGTTGCAATTTTCCCCATTTCATAAATTGGCTGTGCAACAGTTGTAATAGATGGATACATCATCTCTGTTAAAGAAATTCCATCGAATCCGATAATTTGTAAATCATCTGGAATAGAAATCCCCTTTTGAAGCGCAGCCTTTACAATACCTATTGCAATTAAATCATTCCCTGCAACAATTCCATCAATATGTGGGTATTCTTCTAATAATTCCACCGCTACACGCTCACTATTAGCTGGATCAAATGTACTCTCTGCAATCATATAAGAAAGATTATTTTGCGTAATAACGTCTACAAAACCTTCAAAACGTTCATTAGCCGTGCTTACGTCACGCGGTCCGCGAATATGCGCAATATGTTTACAGCCTTTATCTATTAATAACTTTGTCGCTGCCTGACTCCCTACATAGTTATCTGCATATACAGTAGGAATACGCTCATTAAACATACGGTCAATTGCAACAACTGGAACAGACAACTTCATGTAATTAACACTATTTTGTGGATTGGTTGCTACAATAAATCCATCCACATTATTTTGCCTAAGTACATCAATATATTGCTTTTCTTTCTCTAAACTCTCATCAGAGTTACAAAGGACAACTGTGTATCCTTGCTTATGCGCTACATCTTCTACGGCACGTGCAACTTCTGGAAAGAATGGATTCACGATATTTGGAACAACTAAGCCAATTAAACGAGATTTTTTATTATACAGTGAACGCGCTACTGTACTAGGTTTATAATCTAGCATCTCAATTGCTCGCTCTACTTTCTTTAATGTATCTTCATGAACATATCCATTTTTATTTAACACTCTGGAAACGGTCGCAACAGATACTCCCGCTAATTTTGCAACGTCTTTAATCGTACTCATTCTCTTTCCTCTCCATTTCATGTAACCGTTTACAGAAAATAATATAACGTATTTCTAGAAATACGTCAATCATTTCTCACAAAAAAGCTTTTAAGGTTATACTCAAAAAAGCACCGCCATAAGGCGATGCTTTTTCATTACGAATAGGATACAGTTTGTTCTTTTTCTTCTACAGAAGGCTCTTCAGCGTCTTTTTTACGATCTGATAGTTTAATCTTCTGTAAGAAAATCGTAAAGATAGCACCCACTACAATGAATACTAATCCTGTTAGGAAGACAGTATGAAGTGAGTCTACTAAGGAATTTTTCAAAATTGGTACAATGCTGTTAGCAAAAGCTTCTGGCATTTGTTTTAATGCCTCTGGACTAAATAACATCGAATATAAACCTTGTGGGTCTGTATGAATCATATCTTTAAATTTCGTTACCATTTGTCCCGCTTCTTTCGGGAACGTATCTAATACAGGTACTAAATTCTTTGTTAATGTTGTACCTGAAGTGTTATTCATAATTGACCCTAAAATTGTAATACCAAATGTTCCACCGATTTGACGGAAGAACTGACTTGATGATGTTACGACACCAAGGTCTTTTTTCGGGAAGCTTTCTTGTAACGCTAATGTTAATGTTGGCATTACAAGACCCATGCCTAAACCGATAACCATCATATAAGACGTTGCAGTTAATTTAGTTGTGTGCATATCCATCGTTGTTAATAACCAGAATCCTCCAGCCATTATAAGCATTCCTGTAATAATTTGTGGTTTTACACCAACTTTTAATACAAGTTGCCCACCGATAATACTCATCACAATCATTGTAATCATCATTGGCGTCATAATTGTTCCTGATTCAGCAGCACTTACTCCTACAATTCCTTGCATAAAGAATGGTACGAACATAATCGCACCGAACATGCCAATACTCATAAAGAATCCAATCGCATTCAGTAATGTAAATGTGCGATTTTTAAAGAAATGCATCGGTAAAATCGGTTCTTCAGCTTTCGTTTCAACGATAATAAATCCTACAATACCAATTACAGCTAGTGCAAATAACCCGATAATTTGCCAAGAATCCCATGGATAATCTTTCCCGCCAAATGTTAATGCAAGTAATAAACTTACAACACCGAGAATCATTGTAAATATTCCAGCAATATCAATTTTAATTGGTCCTGTTTGTTTATGTGATTTTAATCCCATTGCAATAAAGATTGTTGCTAAAATACCAACTGGTAAGTTAATGTAGAATACCCATCTCCAGTTCACTGCGTCTACAATCCAACCACCAACTTGTGGTCCAATTACAGAAGCAAGACCGTATAACGCACCAAAAACACCTTGCCATTTTGCACGTTCTTTTCCCGTGAACATATCTCCGATAATAATCATAGCCATTGGCATCATAATACCGCCACCAAGACCTTGAATACCACGGAAAATAATTAATTCTGTCATACCATTTGCCATACCACATAACGCAGAACCAACCATAAAGATAACTAGCCCTGTTATATATACGTTACGACGACCAAGTAAATCCGCTAATTTACCTGCAATTGGTACAACTGTCGTTGATGTTAACATATAAGCTGTTGTTAACCACGTCATTAAGCTTAATCCGCCTAGTTCACCGACGATACGCGGCATTGCTGTACCAACGATTGTTCCATCTAATGCAGCAAATAGCATCGCGATTATTAAACCAATTAACAGCAACTTTCTATTTATATTTTCTTGTTGCTCCATGTAATCTCCTCAATTCCTCTTAGTTATTCTCTTTTTTCTCTTGTGTCCCGCAAATAATTGTTTCTAGCTTCTCAAAGAGACGTAACAAATCTTCTCTTTCTTGTAATTCTAAATGTGAGAAATATTTTGCAATGTGCTCATTACGAGCGATCATTGCCTCTTCTACTCTAGATTTCCCCTTTTTTGTTAACTCAATGATGACAACACGGCGATCATCTTTGTCGTGATAGCGTTCTACAAGCTCTTGGTCAATTAAGCGATCAATCATCACTGTAATTGCACTAGGCTTTACATACATCTTTTTTGCTAATTTTGTCGCTCTTGAAGCACCGTAATGATCTAAAATCTTTAAAATATAAAACTGCGGTGGTGTAAGTCCTGTTGCTTGCATTTGTTCTAATAACTCCGTCTGCATTTTCTTTCCAATCGAAAAGGCAAGAGCTTGAATTTTATCGATATGCGTCATATCATTTGGCATGTTATCCACCTCTTATTTAAGCAATAAAATATTTAATGTATTTAAATATTAATCCTACGAATAAAATCCGTCAACACTTTTTATTTATAAAAACGTTTACATTTTTGTCACAAAGTTGTATAATTTTCGACGAAGTTAATATTGACAGTCACGGAGAATCGGAGTACACGGCTATGAATCATAAAAAAGGAAACTTTTTTATATTTCATGGCCTTTTTATATTCTCTCTGCCTTACAACACTTCGAATTAATTAGGGGAGGATTTTCATTTTATGTTTTTCACACAATTATTTAAGCCTGCGCCCCACGCGGAACGCTTACCAGCTGATCGCGTTGATAGCGAATACCGTAAATTACGTTTACAAGTATTCTTAGGTATCTTCATCGGTTATGCAGGTTACTACTTTGTTCGAAAAAACTTTTCACTAGCAATGCCATACTTAATCGAACAAGGCTTTAGTAAAGGCGAACTTGGGGTTATCCTTTCAGCAGTATCTATCGCTTACGGATTAAGTAAATTTCTTATGGGTATCGTATCCGACCGTTGTAATCCTCGCTACTTTTTAGCAGCTGGGCTATTTTTATCAGGTATCATTAATATTATTTTCGGCTCATTTTCTTTCATTACAACGAGCATCATACTTATGTTTGTACTTCAGTTTTTAAATGGGTGGGTACAAGGTATGGGATGGCCTCCTTGTGGTCGTACGATGGTTCACTGGTTCTCTATTAGTGAACGTGGTACAAAAATGTCTATTTGGAACGTCGCTCATAATGTCGGCGGCGCACTTATGCCTTCTCTTGTAACATTAGGATTATACTTCTTTGCAAATGACTGGAAGAGTATTTTTTACTTCCCAGGTATTCTTTCAATTTTAGTTGGTATTTATGTGTTAATTACGATGAGAGATACACCTCAATCTTGCGGATTACCTTCTATCGAGGAACATACTGGAGAATATCCAACAGATGAAAAAGTACAAGATCGCGAACGCGAACTTTCGGTAAAGGAAATTTTATTTAAATACGTACTAAACAATAAATTTTTATGGTACATCGCTATCGCGAACGTTTTCGTATATTTCGTACGTTACGGCGTTGTAGACTGGGCTCCTACTTATTTAGTAGAGGAAAAAAGCTTTACTCATAGTAGCTCACGTACCGCTTACGCTCTATATGAATGGGCTGGTATTCCAGGTACGCTTCTTTGTGGATGGATGAGTGATAAACTATTTAAAGGACGCCGCGCACCTGCTGGTATTTTATTTATGGTTGGTGTATTTATCGCCGTTCTTGTTTACTGGCTAAACCCTCCTGGTAATCCAATGGTTGATAGTATCGCACTTGTCGCGATTGGATTTTTAATTTACGGACCTGTTATGTTAATTGGTCTACACGCTCTTGACTTAGCACCAAAGAAAGCGGCTGGAACTGCAGCAGGCTTAACTGGCTTCTTCGGTTACTTAGGTGGAGCAACTTTCGCCAGTGCCGCTATGGGCTTTATCGTAGATGCATTCGGATGGGATGGCGGATTCATCTTATTACTTGCATCTTGTGTACTTGCAATGTTCTTCCTTGCTCTTACTTTAAATACAGGGTCAGTAAAACAAAAGCAAGCTTAAGCACTAATATTATTCTTATCAAAAAAAGAGAGACTGTTCTTTCGAGAACACCTCTCTTTTTTCTACATATAAATCTTTTTTCCTACAAAAGATTTATTTCCCTACCCTATACATGTTAGCGTTTTCAAAGCACTCCAACTACTTATATAAATGCATCCAATCTTTATATAAAAAGATTTTTGAATATTTTTTCAACTTGTGCTTGTCAAACATTGTCAATTTATATTAAAATAACAACAACATACAAAATATTTAGTCTTTTCAGAAAGATGGAGGGATAGCCATGAAGAATCCACTTCTTCGCATTGAAAACTTACAGACTTCCTTTCGTATACAAGATCAATATCATGCCGCAGTTGATGATGTTTCGTTAACTGTCCATGAAAATGAAATTGTCGCGATAGTTGGTGAATCAGGTTGCGGAAAAAGTGCACTTGCCCTTTCTATTATGCGACTGCATAATGAAGCAAATACAAAGTTACAAGGGCAGCTTAACTATAGAGATAAGGATTTGCTAACTATGTCAGCCGCAGAGATGAATAAAGTACGCGGCTCAAACATCGGCATGATTTTCCAAGAACCTCTTACAGCACTCGATCCTCTTATGACAGTTGGAAAACAAATCGAAGAAAACTTAGACTACCACACAAGCCTTTCAAAAGTTGAAAAGAAAGAACGCACCTTAGAACTACTTCATCAAGTTGGTATTCCAAAACCAGAACTTACATATAAACAATACCCACACGAATTATCTGGCGGAATGAGACAAAGAATTGTTATCGCAATTGCAATTGCTTGTAACCCAGCACTCATTATTGCAGATGAGCCAACAACGGCTCTTGACGTAACCATCCAAGCACAAATTTTAGACTTACTAAAATCTATTCAAGAACAAACGAAAATGGGCATCATTTTAATTACTCATGATTTAAGTGTTGTTGCAGAAACAGCTGATCGTATCGTCGTTATGTACGCTGGACAAGTTGTAGAAACAGGAAAAGTTGAAGAGATTTTTAACAATCCTCTTCACCCATATACTCGTTCTCTATTAAACTCCATTCCATCTGCGTATGCTGAAAAAGAAAAATTGCATGTAATTCAAGGGGTAGTTCCTTCGTTAGCGAAACTTCCTCGCACAGGTTGCCGTTTCCAAGCTCGAATTCCATGGATTAGACCTGATCAACACGAGGAAAATCCAATTTTACATGAAGTAAAACCAGACCATTGGGTACGTTGTACTTGCTACAAGCATTTCAACTTCCAAGATAAGAAAGGAGATGACGTAACTCATGGCACTGCTTAAAGTAGAAGATTTAAAAGTACATTTTCCAATTAAAGGTGGTTTCTTCGGACGCACATTAGATTACGTGCGCGCTGTCGATGGTGTAAGTTTTGAATTACAACCAGGTGAAACATACGGGATTGTTGGTGAATCAGGAAGTGGCAAATCAACAACGGGTAAAGCAATTATGCATTTAACGAAAGCAACAGAGGGTAGCATTCATTTTAATAATAGAGATTTAACAAAATTAAGTCGCTCTGAGCTACGTGAACAACGAAAAGATATTCAAATGATTTTCCAAGATCCTTATTCATCATTAAATCCGAAGAAACGTGTTCTCGACATTATTGCTGAGCCTCTTCGAAATTTTGAGAAGCTCTCACCTGATGACGAACGTAGAGCAGTTCAAGAATATCTTGATAAAGTTGGTCTAAATCCAGAGTCTATTTATAAATATCCACATGAATTTTCCGGTGGACAAAGGCAGCGGATTGGTATTGCACGCGCTCTTACTTTAAAACCGAAGCTTATTATTGCGGATGAGCCAGTATCTGCGCTTGACGTGTCTGTACAGGCACAAGTGTTAAACTTCTTGCAAGATTTACAAGCTGAACTCGGACTAACATACTTATTCATTAGTCATGATTTAGGTGTAATTCGTCATATGTGTGACCGTATCGGTGTTATGTATCGCGGACGCATTGTCGAAGAAGCAACTAGTACAGAAATTTATAATAATCCGCAACATATTTATACGAAACGCCTAATATCAGCAATTCCTGATATTCGTCCTGAAAAAAGAGAACAACAGCGTAAGCTCCGTCAACAAGTAAGCTCTGAGTACGAGAAATCATACGAAAATTATTTCAATGAAAACGGTCGGGCTTATGACTTAAAAGCAATCTCGCCAACGCACCGGGTGGCATTACCATAAGGGAGTGATAAAACATGTGGAAGTTTATATTACGGAGATTTTTAGTGATGATCCCGCAATTATTCGTGTTAAGTATACTTGTCTTTCTACTAGCTAAAGCAATGCCTGGCGATGCCTTAACCGGCAGAGCGATGAATCCAAAAGCGGATCCAAAAGTGATTGAAGAACAACGTGAAAAGCTTGGATTAAATGACCCAGTTGCAACACAATATGTTCGCTGGATTAAAAATGCCGTCCAAGGTGACTTCGGTATTTCCTATGCACATAAAATGAAGGTAACCGATTTAATTGGAGAACGACTTGGAAATACAGTATCTTTAGCACTTGTCATTCTTATTCTTACTTATTTAATTGCCATACCACTAGGAGTTATAAGTGGGCGGTGGAACGATACCTGGGCTGATCGACTCATTACCATTTACAACTATCTAGGTTTTGCTACACCACTATTTATATTTGCATTAATTATGCTCTTCCTATTCGGATTTAAGTTTGCAATATTCCCAACCGGCGGTAGCGTTGATCCTCAAGTTGCAACAGGTACATTTGCTTATTATTTAAGTAAATTGAATCACATGCTATTACCAGCTTTATCTGGTGCATTAATTGCGACAGTTGGTACGGTTCAATATTTACGAAGCGAAATTATTGATACGAAGCATAAAGATTTTGTGCGTACAGTAAGAGCAAAAGGTGTTCCAGAATCAAAAATCTATTCTAGACATATTTTACGAAATTCATTCTTACCAATTGCAGCCTTCTTAGGCTATGAAATTACAGGATTAGTTGGCGGTGCCATCTTTTTAGAAAGTATTTTTAGCTATCCAGGAATTGGACAACTATTTATACAATCTATCTCTCAACGTGATTTTAGTGTAATAACTGCACTCGTTATGTTTACTGGATTTGCAACGTTACTTGGAACTCTCCTTTCAGATATTATTCTAAGCATCGTCGATCCACGTATTCGTATTGATTAAAGAAAGGAGATGACGTTATGTTAGCAAACCCTGAAAAACAAACTGAAGTTATTCATTACGAAAAAAGCCCTTCTGGTTTCTCTATTATGTGGCGAGAACTTCGTAAAGATAAATTAGCAATGTTTTCACTTATTTTCCTAGCAATCTTATTACTAGCAGTCTACACAACATCTTTTATTATGAAACAAGAAGATATTGTACGAGTTGATTTATTCGCTATTTATGCTCCTCCCTCTGCTGAACATTGGTTAGGAACAGATTACGGAGGACGCGACATTTTCGGCCAACTTATTATTGGTACACGTAACTCCTTTACAATTGGATTAGCAATTACTATTCTTTCTTGTTTAATTGGTCTTTCAATTGGATTAATTGCCGGGTATTTTGGAGGAGCTATTGATAATATCATTATGCGCATTATCGACTTTGTTATGGTTTTACCATTTTTAATGCTTGTAATTGTATTTATTACACTTGTTCCTACATTCAATATTTTTACTTTCATTTTAATTATGAGCGTGTTCTTATGGACAGGAAAGGCCAGATTAATTCGCTCAAAAGTATTAACTGAAAAAGAACTAGATTATGTCTCTGCATCTAAAACTTTAGGAACACCAAACTGGAAAATCATCCTTTTCCAAGTACTACCTAACTTAAGTTCAATTATCATCGTTAGTATTACATTAAATCTTGCTGGAAACATTGGTATTGAATCTGGTCTAACTTTCTTAGGATTTGGTCTACCAGAAAGTACACCAAGCCTTGGTACACTTGTTAGTTATGCTAGAAATCCAGATGTATTACAAGAAAAATGGTGGATTTGGTTACCCGCATCAGTCATGATTTTAACATTGATGCTGTGTATAAATTTTATTGGTCAAGCGTTACGCCGCTCGGCCGACGCAAGACAAAGAAAAGGATAAGGGGTGGAAGAAATGACGAATAAGCCAAAGTTTTTCAAAGTATTAAGTACACTTGCGGTTTCAACATTACTACTTTCAGCATGTGGGGGCAGTGGTGGTAGTGAAAAAACGAGCAGCACAAAAAAAGTAGATACAAATAAATTTAGTGCATCTGTTAAAAATGATAAAAAGGAAATTAAAGATGGTTCATTAACTTATGGTCTTGTTTCTAACACACCATTTGAAGGACTTTTGAACTTCGCTGTATATGAAGGAGATCCTGATAACCAGGTCATTACAATTTTCGATGAGTCTTTATTATCAAATGACGAAAACTGGGAATACACGAATGATGGTGCTGCTACATATGAAATTTCTAAAGATAAAAAGACAATTACACTAAAAATTAAAGATAATGTAAAATGGCATGATGGAAACCCTGTTACTGCTGAGGATTTAGAATACTCTTATCTAGTAATTGGTAGCAAACAATATGCTGGTTCTCGCTATGACACTCAAATGCAAATGATTGAAGGTATGGAAGATTACCACAATGGAAAAGCCGATAAAATTTCAGGTATAAAGGTAACGGATCCAAAAACAATTTCGATTACATTTAAAACAGAGAATCCTTCAGTGAAAACTGGGCTTTGGGCATACCCTCTTCATAAGAAATACTTAGGAGATGTACCAATCGATAAATTAGCAGAATCTGATAAAATCCGTAAAAACCCAATTGGTTTCGGACCTTTTAAAGTGAAGAAAATTACGCCAGGAGAATCCGTTGAATTTGAACGTTTTGATGACTATTATGGTGGAAAACCAAAACTGAAAAGCATGGTTTTAAAAGTTGTTAACCCTTCCGTTGTTAACGCGTCCTTAAAAAATGGTGATATTGATATCGCTGAAGTAAGTGCAGATCAATATCCAAATGTAAGTAAATTAAAAAATGCACAATTAGTCGGTAAAACCGATTTATACTATAGCTATATCGGTTTTAAATTAGGCCATATGGATAAAGAAAAAGAAGAAGTAGTGATGGATAAGGAGAAATTTAAAGATGTTCGTGTACGTCAAGCAATGGCGTATGCTATCGATCGAAAAGAAATTGGTGAAAAATTATATCACGGCCTACGTTATCCAGCTAACTCACCAATCCCACCATCTCTACCAAAATATCATAACAATAAAGTTGGTGCCTATGATAAAGATGTAGAGAAAGCTAAAAAGTTATTAGATGAAGCTGGCTATAAAGATACGAACGGAGATGGATTCCGTGAAGATCCGAATGGTAAAGAATTTAAAGCTAATTTCTTATCAATGAGTGGTAGCGATGTAAGTGAACCACTCGCAAAATTCTTTATCCAATCTTGGAAAGACATCGGCCTAAAAGTAGAGCTTCTTGATGGCCGCTTACATGAATTTAACTCATTCTACGATATGATTAAAAAAGATGATCCAAAAGTTGATCTTTTCGCTGCAGCTTGGGGAACTGCATCTGATCCAGACCCTTCTGGTATTTGGGCTAAAAACGCGCCGTTCAATTACACACGTTGGGCTACTGACAAAAACACAGAATTATTAAAACAAGGTATTTCTCCAAAAGCTGCTGATGAAAAGTACCGTAAAGATGTATACGATAAATGGCAAAAATTAGTTCATGATGAAGTACCATTAATTCCACTTCATTATAAATTTGACCTAAAAGGTGTAAATAATCGCGTAAAAGATTATAAATATACACCAGAAGATCAATATAAATGGGGTAACGTTAGCGTAACAAGCGATAAAGCAGAAACAGAGAAATAAGAAAATAGCTCCTGGCGCTGAGATACATGCCAGGAGCTATTTTTTCTTTACAATCCTTTTCTTGCTATTTATAATAACCAATTCCTTCCTTACTCTAAGATTAAAAGATTTGATGAATCATCTTTATTAAAATAGCTAACGTAACAGATGCAGCAAATCCCCCTAAACAAATTAAGCTTACCCCTTGACTATATGATAAATTTTGAAATGATTTCATTGCTTCCATCCTCCCTATCTCCCCTTTGATACTCTTATTTTACCAATGGGAAAAATTTCATAACATCGATTTTCCTAACAACTAACTTACAAATTTGTAAGTTAGTATTTTTTAAAACTTATATATCTAGTATGCCCACCCACTCTTCCTTTATACGTCAAAAAAGACCTCGAATTATATCAAGGTCTTAGTTACGTTCTATTTCGTTTTACTTTATAATCATCACCGGACATTTCACACGCTTTGCTATTTTATGACTGACACTACCAAGTACCATTTCTTGTAATGTATTTAATCCTCTACTCCCAGCAATAACAAGATCTATATCTCCTGTATTTACATATTGAACAATCGTATCTCCTGGATCGCCATGTAATATCGTAATTTTATAAGAAATGTTCTCTTTCTTTAATAAACCTTCAATCTCTTTTAATTTATCTTTTCGACTAGCTGATACTGTTTCTAAATCCGTTTGACCTTGTATAATATCTGACTTTGCCGTTCTATTATCTACAACATACACGACTTCAACATTTGTTTCTTCGTTAAATTTTGCAATATGTGTCGCGTGCTCAGCTGCTCGAAGTGCATGTTCAGAACCGTCACACGCTAATATAATTTGTTTATACATATGCTGAATCCCCTTTTCGTTATCCTACTCGTATTATATAATAAAGCCCCCTAAAAAGGAGGCTTCTAACTAGCAATTCTTTTATTATAAGTAGCTAAATTTGTAACAAGTTTTGCGCTACGTTCATTTAATCCTGTTATACTTACTTTCACACCAATTTGTTCATACTTCATGATAACTTTATCAATTGATGCCACTGCTGAGTCATCCCATACATGCGCATGAGTAAAGTTCATCTCAATTTCTTTCACATCTTCATTAAATGAAAAAGCATTTATAAAATCTGCCGTAGACGCAAAGAAAAGTTGACCGTGAATTTCGTATATTTTCTTATTTTCAATATATAAATGTTTCACGTGAATCTTTGCCATATTGAATGCAAATAATACAGCACTAATTACTGTACCAATAACTACGCCTAATCCTAAATTGTGAGTGATAAGAACGACTACTACTGTTACGATCATAACGAATGCATTCCCTTTTGGTACTTTATGAATCGTTGTTACAGAGTTCCAATCAAATGTTCCGATTGAAACCATAATCATAACTGCAACTAATGCTGCCATCGGAATATGAACAACATAATCACCTAAAACGAATAGTAATACGATTAAAAATCCGCCCGCTACAAACGTCGATAATCGTCCGCGTCCACCTGATTTAATATTAATAACAGATTGACCAATCATTGCACATCCTGCCATACCTCCAAAGAAACCAGCAACAACGTTTGCAATCCCTTGCCCACGTGCCTCCTTATGCTTATTACTTTCCGTATGCGTCATATCATCTAAAACTGAAGCTGTTAATAATGACTCTAATAAACCAATAATTGCAAGCATAACTGCATACGGTAAAATAATCCCTAATGTCTCAAGTGTAAAAGGCACGTCAGGAATGCTAAAGAACGGTAATTCTTTCGGCAAGCTTCCCATATCCCCTACTGTTTTCAACTGTAATCCGCTCATAAGTGCAATACTTGTCACAATAATAATGGAAATAAGTGTAGACGGAACAGCCGTCGTAATACGTGGAAATACATATATAATTACAAGACCTAATGCGACAAGTGCATACATTTGCCAATTTGCATTTTTAAAATGCGGTAATTGCGCTGTAAAAACTAAAATGCCAAGGGCATTTAAAAAACCACTCATAACTGACTTAGGGACAAACTTCATAAATGAACTCAGTTTGAACACGCCAAAAATAATTTGGACAATACCTGTTAATATTGTTGTAGCAAATAAATATTGCAAACCGTGATCCTTAACGAGCGTTACCATTAATAATGCCATTGCACCTGTTGCAGCTGAAATCATCCCAGTTCTTCCGCCAACAAATGAAATGGTAACTGCGATACAAAAAGCTGCATACAATCCAACGGTCGGATCTACACCTGCAATAACGGAGAAAGCTATCGCTTCAGGAATTAATGCTAAAGCAACGACAATTCCTGATAACACGTCCCCTTTCACATTGGAAAACCAGTCATTTTTTATCGTCTGAAACAAAATATCACTCCTCTACTCTTTTATTATTTGATTTTCTCCGTAAGAAAATCAAGGCCGACTGCACGAAGGTTATTATATAACGAGTAGAGGATTTTGTGCTATGTAAAAGTTTCCTAAAGAAAAAGGCACTACCTTAGTAGCGCCCTTGTTCATTATATTAATGTCCACCGTGTCCTTGACCACTTTCTTGTACAATCTCTAACCTCTCATCCAATATACCTTGTGTTTCAAATGAAATATCACTCGTACTTCCTAATAAGAAACCGTGATTATACGGTCCAATCGTTGGGTCATCTTTAAAATTCGGTTGAATACTAGCAAGGAAGTCATACACTGGTTGTGAGGCTTTACCTTCTTCTAACACTACAACAGGTGCGTGTTTACCCATATGTGAAAATGGTGCTCCTGCAACTGCTAAGTCTGGTGTTTTGCTTGAAACATATGATAAACCGTGGCCTGGTTTTGTGAACCCCCAGCCAAATTTCGTTTTCTCATCTTTAAATTTTGCAAATGCAATAGAATTTTCTGTTGGAGTCTCACCACTAATACGCGTTACTTTCCCGTATTTGCTTAACTCTTTTTCTACTTCTTTTGAAACGATTTTTTCTGGTCCTAATACATATATATTCGCTTTATCTTTTCTCATCTTTAATGCCTCTATCGTCGCTTCTGGCACCTTATCTTTCCCTGTATATAAAAGCGGTTCTGGCATATGAGAAATCCAGTTTACAGCTGGTGTTGTGTATAAACGTCCTTCTTCTTCAGACGAACCGATAATAACACTATTTGGGTAGCTTCCTGTTATATCAGCATATTCTTTATCCACATTTTTTGCAAATGTAGCTGGATCCGTTTCTTTTATTTGCTTTACTTTATACTCTTTTAATTGCTCCAGGATTGATGCACCGACATCCCCCATCATCATAATTTGTGTTCCATCTTTCGTTCCGAGCGGATTTAGCCGTTTTATTTCTTTTAACGTCATTTCAGGTACCTTTTCTTTTTCTATAAATAAGATCGGCCCGTTATTCGGATGATGAATAAGATCCGCACTTGCAATCCCTAATTGCCACTCGCTCACTGGCACTAAAATAACAGCGCCTGGCTGATTCTCCTTATGAGTTGCTGGCCATATCGTTTGTGAAGTTAATACAGCCATTTGCAATGGATCATTTGTGTTTAACCTCGTCACATTTTTTAAACTTGTCGTTAATAAATCATTCGATGCCCCTTCGTTCATATCTTTCGGCGCAGTTACTTCCTGCTTCATTTTCATTTCCTTTTGCTCTGTTTTCTTCTCTTCTTTAGATTCATGATTTTTATGATCTGTATTCGTTTGTCCACATGCTGCAAGACCAACTGCTGTAATTATTGTTATCCCAAAAACCCGGGTCATCTTTTTCACTATACCGCCTCCGTATGAATCATTTTCGAGCCAATATGATTATCTAAAATGGAATTTCAACTTTACAATAACAAGCAATTCTGAAGAAATTATGCAGATGAATTATAATCTGCACCATTTCTTCATGATTTTGCATTAAACTTTAAGTAACGATTATAACTATGGAGGGCTCTCTATGATTGATATACTGCTCGTAGACGATGAACCGAGAATGCTTGAATTATTAACACTTTACCTTACTCCAATTGGATATAATTGCATATGTGCACAATCCGGAGAAGAAGCTATTTCACATATAGAAAATCAAAACTTTAAATTTATTTTACTCGATATTATGATGCCAAAGATGGACGGATGGGAAACGTGCAAAAAAATCCGTTCATTTAGTAACGTTCCTATTATTATGGTTACCGCGCGTGATCAAACAGTAGATGTCGTCCAAGGATTAAAAATCGGAGCCGATGATTACGTAACGAAACCTTTCCATGAGGAGGAACTTTTCGCAAGAATTGAAGCTGTTTTACGGCGTACGAATCAAGATGCGCAAATCGAATATCACGGCATTTTATGGGATGAGGCAAAACATTTTGTGTCTGTCCATGATGAAGAACTTCTTCTCACTCCAATCGAATTTTCTTTGCTCGGATTATTTTTACGCCATGTGAACTACGTATTAAGCCGTGATCAGCTCATTGAACGAATTTGGGGATTAAATACAAATACAGAAGATAGAACTGTCGATTCACATATTCGTAATTTGCGTGATAAATTACGAAAAGTAAATTTCCCTATCGATCACCATTTAAAAACAGTTTATGGCGTCGGATATCGATGGATTGATACTCTAGATTAAGGAGCAAAGCAATGAAGCGAATTTCTATTCAGCTCGGATTTTATTTTTTGATTGTTACACTTTTAATCGAAAGTGTTCTATTTGTCTCGCTTTATTATAGCCTTGTCAACAATAGAGTAAATGAAGAAATGACAGCTTTATTAAAGCGCGGAAATAGTCACAGAGATGTCCTTGAAAAGTATTTTGATAAGCAAACAATCTCCCATGTTGCACTAATGGAATCCGAAGCCGAAACCACTGTTGTTATTACAAATGCAAATAAGGATATACTAGCTAAATCCAATGAAATAAATACTACTATAAAAAAGCATATTGAAAAGATGCAAACACGGACAGATCATGACGGAGCAATTATAGAGAATCATTGGAAAACATCTAATTATATATGTACAGTTAGTCCAATTATAGTCACAGGAAAAACAGAAGGCTATGTATATATGTTTCTCGGAACAGCATCAATAGAAGAAATGGTGAATGGGCTAACGAGACAATTCATTATTGCCGGAGTCATTACTTTTCTATTAACAGCCATCACCATCTTTCTCTTATCACGGTTGTTAACAAAACCATTGTTACACATGAAACATGCCACTGAAAAAATGAGCAAAGGCGATTTATCTGTTTCATTAACAACTAGTCGAAATGACGAAATTGGTGAACTAGCATCGTCTATTCAAACGCTTGCTAATGATTTACATTATATGAAAACAGAGCGAAGTGAATTTCTAGCGAGTGTTGCTCATGAATTACGAACACCGTTAACATACGTAAGAGGTTACGCTGATATCGCTTTAAAAGAAAGCACATCTCCCGAGCAACGTTTGCGATATTTATCTATTATAAAAGATGAGTCTGATTACATTACAAACTTAGTTCAAGATTTATTTTCACTTGCACAAATGGAACAACATAACTTTTCTATTCAAGTAAAAGAAGTACATTTACACACCTTCCTTACTCGTATAACCGAAAAAGTAAATGCCATATATAAAGAAAAATACATTAAAGTTTCTTTCTCTTGCCCTTCTACACTGCTAGTAAGCTTAGATGAGCAGCGATTTGAACAAGTTATAGTGAACATTTTGAATAACGCTTATAGACACTCAAAAGAATATTCTCATATCCACATCTCTGTTATAGAAGAAAATAAACGTATCTCCATTACAATTGAAGATGAAGGCGAAGGGATTCCGCCTGAAGACCTTCCTCACATTTTCGACCGCTTTTACCGCGTCGATAAAGCAAGAACACGCGCTACAGGTGGAACTGGCTTAGGACTCTCTATCGTGAAGGAAATTGTAGAACTACACGGCGGGAATATTACAGTCACAAGTGAAGTTGATCATGGGTCTTTTTTCACCATTTCATTACCATCTATAAACAAACACGGCTACTATCAGTAGTCGTGTTTGTTTATCCTTTAAGATTTTACTTTATAATATAAATTTACAAATTGCCCAAAACGTTTCGTATCCGTTAAAGTTAAATTGATTTCCGGGTTCTTGTCTTGAAATAACGGAACTCCAGAACCTAATATATGCGGTGTAATCGTAACGATATATTCATCAATTAGATTATTTTTAAAGAACTCTCTTAATAGACTTCCTCCACCGACCATCCATATTTTAGATCCTTCTTGTGCTTTTAACCTTTTTGTAAACTCCACTACATCTTCATTTACAAACTCTACATGTCCGTTCGTGCCTTTTTCTGAATTAGAAAAAACATAACATTTTTTGTCTAAGTACGGGAATGTTTCCGTATGCTCTACTACATAATCGTACGTTCTTTTTCCCATGATTATTGTATCAATCGTTTCATACATTTCTGTATAACCGTTATCTCCCTCTCCTTCCGTTTCCATTAACCACTGTAAATCATCATCTTCTTTCGCAATATATCCATCCAAACTAGCTGCAATAAATAAAACTATTTCACGTGACATATCTTTTCCTCCTTGCATCTCATCTTGATAACATATGATGTAAACAATATACTAACAGTAAAACATGACAATTTATGTCATGTTAAAAAGAAAAAAGGTGATACATTTGTCAAAAGCTAAACGCTTATTAGATATTCTTATATTTGCTTCTGCCAAAAAGACATTTACAGCTCAAGAAATAGCTGATGAATTTAATATTTCCGTTCGTACTGTCCATAGATACATTTTAGATTTAAGTGATATGGGATTACCCATTTATGCTGAGCAAGGTCGTAACGGCGGCTATAAAGTATTAACGAATAGAGTTATTCCCCCTATTTTATTTACGGAAGAAGAAGCAGTCTCCATCTTTTTTGCTTTTCAGTCTTTAAGCTACTACCGAGACTTACCTTTTAATACCGAAATCAATTCTGTTACTCATAAACTGTATGGTTCTCTACAAGATGATGCGAAAGCGAAAGTTGATACAATACGTTCTTATATCGCTTTTTGGAATCCGAAAAGAACAATTGATACACCTCTTTTAAACGAAGTGTTAACAGCGGCTATCGAAAATAAAAATTTACACTTCCAATACGAATCTAAATCGGGGATAAAAACAAAGCATGTTCATCCGATCGGTGTATATGCTCACGACGGTTTATGGTATTTGCCCTCCTATGATTTTAGTAGAAAAAAAGTATTACTGTATCGCGTCGATCGTATTCTTTCCATATTATCAATGGAAGAAAATAAGGATACATTCATGAATTTAGAAGAGTGGTTTACCTCTAACTCTAACGTAGTATACAGTCCTATTCAGTTACATGTTTTACTGACAACAGAAGGTGTGCGCCAATGTAAAAGCGTGCCTTACCTTGAAGAATTCGTGGTAATAAACGAAGACGGGACAGGATATATACATTCAACAATTGATAAAGGAGAAATCAATTTTATTACGCCTTTATTTTATAGGCTTGGAAAAGATGCACGAGTTTTAGAACCGAAAGAACTAATAGATGGTTTGCGTATTCGTGCGAAAGAAGTTTTACATATGTATGAAGACGAAAAAAGCTGCTAAATGTAAGCAGCTTTTAGTGTATTTGTTCCTACTGTTTTACTATTGACGAATATCAAACCACCAACGATTTTTCGAATTCATGTTTTCATTGTCACCAATCCCTCTGTAATTGAAAGCATCCAAAAAGATTGAATCTAGTTTATCTTCATCTACAAAATAACCTAAGTTAACTTTTACCGTTTCTCCTGGTCGAATACTGCCAATATTGTAGAAACTTTTCCCATCTCCGTGAGGCTCTAAATAATCAACTTCGCCCGTCATAATATTTTTCTCGGCAATTCCATCTTCTTTAGCGTAGTTCCATGCATTAGCTTTAGATTTAAGCAGTTTTATAGATGGATGCATATAAATTTCTTCTGTCGCCTGCTTACCTATATTTTTCACTGTTGTTGTTAGATAAATAAATTTAGGATGAACTAATTTTGACTCTACTAATTGATCAATTGAATCTTTACCATTTCCAATTTTATATTTATCCCTTCTATATGGTATCAATCGTCCAGCTTGATCCAAAGCCTGATTCCTGCTTAGTATTCCTAAGCCCATTTCATAAAAGTTCTCTTGTTTAAAATCTTTGATTGAATCAAAGACTTCAACTTTTTCTATCACATATTCAATTTGGCTGTTATCCATAGATATCGTTACTGGAACCTTTTGCCCTATATGAAATAGTCGTTTGCTATCTTTTTTCAAAGGAATCACCTTAGTTTTTTTAGGTTCATCTGCTTCGCTAAAATACTTTTTATCATAATCCGTTATATATGATGCCTTTTCTTTTGAAGTAAGCTCAAGTGAAATATTCCCTAACACATCTATCATTTGTTCTTCGTTTATATCTGACCCAATAAAACTTTCTAACATAATCCCTTCTTTCTCAAAAAAGAGAAAGACCTTCCTATCAAACATTACATTGTTGTTTCCAGTTTCTTTATGAACAATTACTGCTTTCCTACCATTTATCTCTTTTTCTTCATAGCTTTTTGAATACAAAGTTTGAAAATCTGCATTTTCTCCTATTCTCCAAAGAGCAAATGAAAAACCACCCATTACGTCGTTATCTTTAAATGAATATTTCATAGCACTATCATCAATTGCTTCCATATTTTCTGGCAATTTACCAACCTTCAACTTATACCACTTATTACTCTTTTTCGGATCCTTATTTGTTACTGAAACATTTACTTCGTAATTTTGTTTTTGGACAATCATATTGTAGACTTTTACTGCACCAAAAACGGTTGTCGGCATACCAATCAATAAGCAAGCAGCAGCGATTAACATACGATGTCTTTTACGCTTTTTCTGCGGTTGTCCATCTTTCAGCTTCATTTCCTCCATAAACAATTTCTTTTTACGTGTATATGTATGTGAAAATTCATGTCGTTCTTCGAGTTTATCAAAATCATCTAAAGCAATTTTTTCAGCAAGTTCATACATTTCTTTGGAGTTCTTTGAATTCGTCATGTTGTATACCTCCTATCATATTTTGGACTCGTTTTCGAGCGCGTTCAAACTGCTTGCGGACATTAGCCTCCGTAATCCCCATTACACTTGAAATTTCTTGATACGTTAAGTTATAGAAGACTTTGTACTTAAACACCTGTCTGTTAGATTCATTTAACTCTTTTAGCAATGTATCAATTTGAACCTCAGACATTTTACGTTTTTCCCACTCTTCAATATTTTCATCTACTGCTTCTATTGATTCTCTTTGATATTCTTCTAAAAATGTTTCATGTCGTTTATTTTTCCGGTAGCTATCAATCGCCTTATTTTTCGCGACCCTCAAAATGTAGCGTTTAAGCTCTTACATGTTCAAGCTATGGAGATTTTCCAAGTTCTTATAAAGAGTAATAAACGTCTCTTGAACTGCATCTTCAGCCTGCTGAATATTATTTAAAATAGAATACGCTACATAATAAACTTTTTGTTCGTACAACTCGTATAGCTCTTCCATCTTTTCGTAATCGTTGTTTGTAACTTTCATATAATTCCTCCTCTCACTCTATATAACGAATGAACGATATACTTTGTGACACTGCAAAATCTTTTTATAGATAAAATTTAATAATAGAATAAACAAAAGCCCAATTTCTCTATTGTAACTAAGAAATTGGGCTTTTGTTTATTAGAATTTTCCTCACTGTTCCATTAAGAACATCCCTCTTATGCCTTTTCAGTAAGCCGTATTTGCTCTATCGCTTCTTTTAACAAATTTCTTGTCTCTTCAAAGTTATGATTCTTCTTTTCCCCCGGTTGCACCGTATAAAACTCAGCAAATGAGCGCTCTTTATATCTTGGTACCACATGCATATGGTAATGTGTTAACTCGTTAAAGATTCCACTATTTTGACAAATTGTAATTCCATCTGGTTTATATAATGCCTTAATCGCTTTTACAATAATCTTAGAAGCATCCATAATCGATTTCGCTACAACGTCATCTAATTCGTCTACTTCTACAACATGCTGCTTCGGCACAATTAAAGTATGGCCTGGATAAAAAGGTTCATGATCTAAAAAGCATGTTACATATTCATCTTCATATACTTTATATATTTTTTCTTATTCGTTTGCTAATTTACAACCTAAACAATCCATTACACTTTCCCCTCTCTCTAAAACATAAAAACGTGAGAACCGTATTCTCACGTTTTTATATTTCACTTTATTAGTTCAATTGTTTCCGTAACTTTTATACTATCTTTTACAGATTGAACAATCGTGCAATTTTTCACTGCAAGTTGCAACGCCTTGTCCAACTGCTCCTCTGTAATGTTTTGTGCTTTAATTTTATAGTGCAAATGAACACTTTCAACTGGTTTTGATAAAGCTTCACTTCTACCAATTTCCGTTTCAATTGTAAACGTATCGTATGGAATACGTTTCTTTTCTAAAATTGTTCGAAAGACAATTGCACTACACCCTGCGATAGAGGAAACGAGTAATTGTAACGGTGAATATCCGTTTTCTTTTCCAATCGCTAATTGACCATACGATAAATCTGCCTCTATATCATGGTGTTTGATTATTAGTTTCATTTGTTTTTTCCATCTCCACTTTCATCGGTTTCTGCCGTTTCTTACTCATATAATAATATATATAGCAGAAAATGATAAATGGAATACCACAGTATAACGCCATTCTTTGTTCTGGAATAAACGCTAAACTAATAACAACGATACTATTTGTAATTAAAGCTAAAATAGGAACAATTGGATATAACGGTGTTCTATACTTTAAGTCCTCTAACTTTCCTCCGCCTTTTATATACTGGCTTCTAAAGCGTAGTTGCGATAGAGCAATAATGATCCAACTTGATACAGCTGATAAACCAGCTATAGATAATAAATACATGTATACTGTATCTTCTGCAAGGAAGCTTGTGAATAAAGAAAGACCAGCTACAGCAATCGTTACGACTAGCGCTGTAATTGGAATACCACGCTTATTTACTTTCTGGAAGGAAGTTGGTGCCATTCCTTCATTTGCAAGTGACCATAATATACGAGTTGCCGCATATAATCCTGAATTCGCTACAGATAGTAACGCTGTAATAATAACGAAGTTCATAATATCAGCTGCGTATGGAATACCGATTTTATCAAATACGACTACGAATGGACTTTCAATTACGCCTGCTTCTTTCCAAGAAATTAATCCTACTAAAATTGTCATTGTTAAAATGAAGAATAACATAATGCGCCATACTGTATTACGGATCGCACGTGGAATTGTTTTTTCTGGATTTTCACTTTCTCCCGCTGCAATTCCGATTAACTCTGTTCCTTGGAATGAGAAGTTAACTGTAATCATTGTAAGTAATACGGCAGCTAATCCATTGGGGAATAACCCGCCATCGCTTACAAAGTTAGAGAAAAGAGGTGCCGCTTCTTTTCCATCGTATGGTAAAAATCCTAGCAATGCACTACCACCAAGAACAACAAATGCAAGAATTGTAACTACTTTAATACTAGAGAACCAAAATTCTAATTCAGCATAACTTTTCGCCGAAATTGCGTTTGAAGCATATAAAATAACGCCGAATACAAGACACCATACCCAAACATCAACATTCGGAAACCATCTTTTCATCATTAAACCGATTGACGTTAATTCTAGTCCTACTGTTACAGCCCAGCCAAGCCAGTATAACCAGCCAATCATAAAGCCAGTTCCTGGTCCAATAAACTTCGTCGCATACTTTTGGAAAGATCCTGAAACCGGCATCGCTACCGTTAATTCTCCAAGACAAAGCATTGTTAAATACATAATAAATCCGCCCACTAAATATGAAAGGATGGCTCCCCCTGGTCCAGCCTGATTAATGGTGTAACCTGAACCTAAGAAAAAACCTGTCCCGATTACACCACCAAGTGCGATCATAAATAAATGTCTACTCTTCATCGTACGATGTAATTTCTCATTCGTTGGTTGCTGCATCTAAATCCTCCCCCTACCGATACCCCTATATCTTGTTAAAATTTTCTGATAATAAAAATATACACGAAAGCGATTACAATTTCTATATAAAATTAAAACTTTTCTGATAAAATAATATAAAAAATTGAATTATCACGAGATTTAGATTCTAATTAGAGGAAAATAAGGTTAAACAAGGAAAAAACCTTTACATATATTGTAAAGGTTAACGAAGTTCTAATCTTCTCGATAAAATTGATAAACTATAATTTACGATAAAGTACATACAAGCTACTACTATAAACGTTGGAATCATATAATTCACATTCTGTCCGCTAATAATTTGAGCATTATGCATAAGCTCTGGCAGTGATATAACAACTGCTAATGCTGTATCTTTCAGCAATGAAATAAACTGACTAACAAGCGGCGGGACCATTCTTCTTAATGCTTGTGGTAAAATGATATGCCAAAGCGCTTGAACATACGTTAATCCTGAAGATCTTGCGGCTTCAATCTGTCCTTTTTCAATAGATAATAGACCACTTCGAACAATTTCAGATATCATTGCCGCTTCAAATATTGTTAACGCAACAATTACAGCTGTTATAATTTCTAATTTCAATCCTGCTTCTGGAAGTGCAAAATAAGTGAAAAATATAATTAAAAGTAGTGGTAAATTTCGAATCACTTCAACGATAATTCCTAATATTTGTGAGACGACAGGTATTTTCATGTAGCGCAATATCCCTATTACACTCCCAATAATAAAGCTAAGTACAATCGCTACAAGCGCTACCTCTAACGTTATGAGTAATCCTTTTAATAAAAAGAGGATATGATCCCCTGTTATAGCTCCCTTAAAATCCATTTACACCGCCTCCTTTGCCAAGCGTTTTTCTAAATAACGCACTAGCATACTGAGCGGAATTGTTAATATTAAATAAAACATCCCGACAAATATATAAACATCAAACGTAACAAGCGTCTTCGTTGAAATTAAATCTCCTTGATACATTAAATCAGCACCAGCGATAATTCCGAGTATGGAAGAGTTTTTTACTAAATTAAGAAATTGATTTCCTAGAGGAGGGATTACGATTTTCATCGCTTGAGGTAAAACGACATGGTACATCGCTTGCGTATAAGTCAATCCTGAGGAACGCGCTGCTTCCATTTGACCTTTCGCGACTGATAAAATACCAGCGCGAATAACCTCGGCAATAAACGCTGCAGTATATACCGTAAGCGTAACTGTTCCTGCTACAAAACCATTTAAAGTAACTCCTATTACAGGTAAAGCGAAATAGAATATAAATGCAATTAATACGAGTGGAATATTTCTTACAAACTCCACAAAAGCTGATCCTATCCAGTTTAAAATACGAATCGGTGCAATACGCATTACTGCCAAAATTACTCCTAAAATAAAACTGCCTATTAATGCAATTACACTAGACATAACTGTATATTTAAACCCTTCTAAATACATATCAATGTTATTCGTTAATATAGAAAAATCAGGCACATATTCTCCCCTCTTTCTTTACAAGAAGAGGATGAGTACTCTCATCCTCTCACTTTTACTATCTACTTTTCTGGTTTTTGTCCAATCCACTTCTCATATAATTTGTCATACTCCCCGCTTGCTTTCATGTCTTTAATTAAAGTATTAATCTCTTTCGTTAAATCATCTGCCCCTTTTTGCACTGCAATTCCGTACGGTTCATCTGTGAAAATTTTTCCTACTACTTCATAATTAGAATCTTGTTTTGCCATTCCGTAAAGGATCGCATTATCTGTCGTTAACACATCACCTTTACCTGCTTTTAACGCTGTAAATGCCTCACTATAATTTTCAAATTCTAATACAGTCGCTTCTGGTGACTTTTGACGAATGTTATTTGTAGATGTTGAACCTTTTACAGCTAACACCTTCACGCCTTTTTTCACATCATCAATACTTTTAATATCGCTCCCTTTTTTCACAAGCAACGATTGCCCCGCTTTAAAATATACATCTGAAAAATCAACTTCTTTTTTACGTTCTTCCGTAATTGTCATTGTTGCAATAATTGCATCAATATCACCATTTTTCAGCATTGGAATACGTGTTTTAGACGTTACTTCTTTTAATTCTAGCTTCTTTTCATCTCCGAGAATCTTTTTCGCAAGTGCCTTCGCAACATCAACATCGAATCCTTCTACCTGCCCTGTTGAAGGATTTTTCAATCCAAATAAATTCGTATCATTCTTCACCCCAACTACTAGTTTCCCGCGCTTTTTAATTTGCTCAATGGCCCCGCCTTGCTTCGTATTCGTTTCTTTTGCCTCATCTGTTTTACTTCCGCACCCAGCAACGACAAGTACGAATAAACATGAAAATACGATTACGGTAAGCAACTTTTTCATTTTAAACATGAAATTCCTCCTTTAATGATTTAACACTCGGCTTAAAAATAGACGCGCTCTTTCTTGTTCAGGACTCGCAAAAAATTGCGCCGGTGTTGTATCCTCAATGATCTTGCCATCATCCATAAATAAAATCCGATCTGCTACCTCTCGTGCAAATCCCATCTCATGTGTGACAACGACCATCGTCATCCCTTCTTTAGCTAGCGTTTTCATAACATCAAGTACTTCCCCGATCATCTCTGGATCAAGAGCAGACGTAGGCTCATCAAATAGCATAATTTCAGGCTGCATCGCGAGTCCTCTAGCAATTGCTACCCTTTGCTGTTGTCCCCCCGATAATTGGTGTGGGTATACATTGGCCTTCTCCGGAATTCCTACTTTCTCTAAATAAAACATCGCTGTTTTCTCAGCTTCTTCTTTTGAAACTTTATTTACTTTAATAGGTGCTAGTGTAATATTTTGAAGAACCGTTTTATGTGGATATAAATAAAAATGTTGAAAGACCATCCCAATATTGCGGCGTAATTTATTCATATCTGTTTTGACATTGTGTACCTCCGCATTTTGTACAATTAACTCTCCATCTGTAATTGTCTCTAATTGATTTATACACCGAAGCAACGTGCTTTTTCCTGATCCTGAAGGCCCAACAACTACTACCACTTCACCTTTTTTCACTTGCACATTAATATCTTTTAAAACTTGAAAATTGCCATAATATTTATTTACATTACGAAACTCTATCAACATACTCCCCCCTTCCACTAACAAAGCATGTACATTCTTTTTATATTCAAAAATAGGCAAAAAAATAACTTCCAGCTTCATTTTGTCCATAAAAAAAGCAAAGGGATTTTCCCTTTGCTCCTTCGTTCCTATTCTATTAAGATACTTCTTCTTTCTTATCTTTTCCGTATTCATGCTCCCAGAAATCAGCATTTTTAATGCCTAATGGTCCTGGATCGAATACTGGATCTTTTCCTTCTTTTTTCTGCTTTTCATAATCCTTTAATGCGACTAATGCAGGTTTTTGTAATAGTAAAATCGCAATGATATTTACCCATGCCATAATTCCTACACCGATATCACCTAAAGCCCACGCCGTTGCTGCTGTTTTGATACAGCCGTAGAATACAGCTCCTAAAAAGACAAATTTTAGTACCATAGACAACCAAGGACGGTCTTTATCTCGATTTAAGTACGCGATATTCGTTTCTGCAATGTAGTAATATGCCATAATTGTTGTAAATGCAAAGAATAGTAACGAGATTGCAACGAAACCGTTTCCAAATACAGGGAAAACAGATTCTACCGCTGCCTGTGTATATCCTGGTCCTGGCTGAGCACCATTTAATTTATTTACGATAAAGTTTTTTCCGCTTGCATCAAATACGTTATACATGCCTGTAATAATCATCATAAATGCTGTTGCTGAACAAACAAATAATGTATCAATGTAAACGGAAAATGCTTGCACTAAACCTTGCTTAGCTGGATGTGATACTTCAGCTGCTGCCGCCGCATGTGGCCCAGTTCCTTGCCCTGCTTCATTGGAATAAATACCACGTTTTACTCCCCAAGAGATTGCCAAACCGATAATACCACCGAAAGCAGCTTCTAATGCAAACGCGCTTCTTATAATTAACATAAATGCTTCTGGTAATTTTTCAATATTCATAGCAACAATAACGCAAGCTACTAAAATATAGCCAACAGCCATAAACGGTACGACAACTTGCGCCACATTAACAATTCGCTTTACCCCACCAAAGATAATAAGAGCTAATACAACAACTAATAAAGCCCCTGATACAGTAGTGTTAATCCCAAAAGCCGTTTCTAAACTTACAGCAATACTATTAGCCTGCACACCTGGTAGTAAAAGCCCCGTTGCAAGAATTGTAGCTGCAACGAATACTAAAGCATACCATTTCACACCTAAACCTTTTTCAATGTAATAAGCAGGTCCACCGCGAAACTGTCCTTGGTGTTTTGTCTTATATATTTGCGCGAGTGTTGATTCTACATAAGCTGATCCTGCTCCTAAAAAGGCTACTGCCCACATCCAAAATACAGCTCCTGGTCCACCGAAGGCAACCGCTGTTGCTACCCCGGCGATATTCCCTGTCCCAACGCGCCCTGATAACGAAAGTGCTAACGCTTGGAATGAAGAAACACCAGCCTCTGATTTTTCTCCTTGAAATGTCAGCTTCACCATTTCTCCTACGTGCCTTACTTGTAAAAACCTCGTTCGAATAGAAAAATATAAACCTACTCCTAAACATAAATAAACAAGTGCTGGACTCCAAACAATATTATTTAACCAATTTACGAAAGCTTCCAATATTCCCCCTCCTTTTTATCAAGAATATTCAGAATATATAAAAATTATAAATGTATACCGAATCTATGACAATATTATTTTAATAAAACAAACATATTTTTGTATAAAAAAACAAAGTATACATTTATTTTGTATACTTTGTTTTGAACAAAATGTATTATATATTCACAATTGCTTCTTCGCTTATAATTCTTTCATATAACTCTTCAGATAATTTTCGGAAGTTATCTGGCATATCTTTCCCCTTGAACTTCTTTTGGAGTGTGCCGTATAGACCTATGTCACGCAAACGTAAAAATAGTGGTAACGATTCATACCAACTATCCGCCAGCCTGTGCTCATACTCATATCCTTTTCGTAAAACTTGTAATTGTTTACGAGCAAAACCTGTCTTCTCTTCCGCTGTCCACGGTGTAAATAGAACAGAGTAATAGAGAACCATCGCTAAATCATGTATAAAGTAATTATAAGCCGCATCATCAAAATCAAAGATTGTTAGCTCTTTTCCATCATAATGAAAATTACCGGGATGGATATCACCGTGCATAAGGCCGAATGTTTCTCTTTCAATTAGAAGAGCCTTTATTTCATCCATTAATACCGCAGCAATCTTTTTCACTTGATCATCTTCTAATTCATTAACAATCCCGCTCTCATCTTTTTCCCACGTATCACGATAATCTGTTTTAGGATAGTTCATTGTTAGGCGATGCAGTTGGCCAATCGCTTTTCCCCACGCTTCAAAGTAAGCATCTCCCCAATAATGCGATCCTTCTCCTTTTACTTGCTCACCTTTTGCATATGTAAATAAGGAAGCGAAAAAGAAAGTCCCATCCTCTGCTCTGATTTCTTCTACAAGGTTTTGAGGCGTTGAATAAAGAGGTCCTGCTACCTTTGCTCCGTTCTCCGCAACATATCGTAAAAAATCTAGTTCAGCCTCGACTTCTTTTTTAGAACGATGCGACGAATGCGTTAAACGTAATACATAGTCTTCGCCATTATCACCCTTCGCCTTAAAAATATAATTCTCAAAATCTCCAAGCGGCTTGTCTTCCACTGTTACATGAAATGCCTTTGCTGCACTTGCTAAAATCGCTTTTGTAAAAACTCGTTCTACAGCTATTTCCATATGTATCCCTCCTATATATCTTCTTAATTCGACACAAATGTTAGAAGTACTGCTATGAAATTGAATAATGTACAAAAGACAATATAACGTAACTTTCAATCCTCTTTTTTAAAAAATAATTCAAGCATAAATTTCTCACAAACGACAAAAATTAACAGAAGTGACTTTATTCTAAAAGAGGTGGAAATTATGGAAAATTACAAGGACCAACAAGAAAGTAAAAATCAAAAGCATATGTTTCCATCCCTTCCGGAGAACATTAATTACATTGAAAATAAACTTTCCCATTCTGATGATATAAAAAAATTAGATCTCCCATTTCAAAACAGCAAAGGAACAATCTTATATATCGAATCTTTAGCAGACCCAAATTTAATTCACCAATTAGCTCTTGAGCCTTTATTAACCCGTTCGGATTTACCTTTGGATAAAGCTTTCGCCACATTAAATATGAAAAAAGAAACAAATTTAAATTATGGCGTACAGCTTCTATTACAAGGAAAATCATTATATTTTCATGAACAAGTCGACAGTTTTTGTATTTTTGAAACAGCTCTTTCTTTAAAGCGAGATATAACAGAACCTGATAATGAAGGGGTTGTCCGTGGACCGCATTCTGGTTTTGTAGAAGATTTAGCAACTAATTTAGCTTCGATTCGTAAACTCATAAAAAGTCCAAATGTCGTCGTTAAATATTTCACACTTGGTGAAGAAATGCATACAAAAGTGGCAATTGCTTATATGCAAAACATAGCGAATGACGATCTCGTTACAGAAGTGAAAAGAAGGTTAGAAACGATTAAAACGGACGCACTCATATCTCCAGGATACATACAAGAATTTATAGAAGATACGTCTTTCTCACCCTTCCCGCAGCAATTAAATACAGAGCGTCCAGATAGAGTCGCAGCAAATTTAATGGAAGGACGCGTTGCTATTTTATCTGATGGAGATCCAACAGCTCTTATCGTTCCTGTTACATTATTCGCTTTTTATCAATCACCAGATGATTATAATAACCGCTGGATCGTTGGATCTTTCGTCCGAATGATTCGCTTAGTTAGTTTCTTGATTGCTTTTCTCTTACCAGCTATATATATCGCAACCGTAGCCTTTCATCCTGATGTATTGCCGCTCGAACTTGTGTATACAATTAAAGCCTCATTAGAGAAAGTACCACTTCCTCCTATTTTCGAAGCTCTCTTAATGGAGCTAATTTTCGAGTTATTGCGGGAAGCTGGCATTCGCTTGCCGAGCCGAGTTGGACAAACAATCGGTATTGTAGGTGGTTTAGTAATTGGTGATGCAATTGTAAAAGCCGGACTCGTTTCTTACACAATGATTATCGTTGTAGCTTTAACTGCAATCTCATCTTTTCTTGTTCCATCGAACGATATGAGTTCAGCAGTTCGAATTCTTCGTTTTCCATTAATGCTCCTTGCTGCTATATTCGGATATGTAGGAATATCATTCGGTCTCATTATAACTTTTGTTCATTTATGCCAGTTACATTCATTTCATACACCATATCTTTCTCCTGTTGCTCCGATGCGGATTAAAGATATGAAAGATTCTTTTGTAAGACTACCAATTTGGTCTTTTTGGGAACGACCACATGATCCAAAACCGAAAAAAATGCAGCGCCAACATGTAACGAGAGAGGATGAGGACGGTGACAAACACGCAAAGTAAAATTTCGCTTGTTCAATTTACCTTTTTCGTTATTCAATGCCAAATTGGGGTCGGTATACTATCTCTACCTAACCGTCTTCATCCGATAGCAAAAGGTGGTGGATGGATTTCCGCTCTCATCGCTGGACTTGCAATTCAACTTATTATTTTACTTATGTGGCTTTTCTTAAAACGATTTCCTGATGCAGATATGTATGAAAGTGTTTGTATGCTATTTGGTAATAAGTTTGGAAAACTATTAGGCTTTGCTTATGTTTTTTATTTTACTCTTATCGGTATGACAGTTATGTTAAATGCTTGTAATGTCATTAAAGTATGGGTTTTGCAAGCGACCCCATGGTACGCAATTCTCTTACTATTTACGATAGCTTGTTGCTATATAGCCTATAACACATTCAAAGTTATTGTACGATTTTATGTCATGGCTTCTATTCTCATTTTGCCCATGGCTCTTTTAATTGCACTAGGGTTTTCACGAGCTGATTTTTCTTATATTTTTCCAATTACAGAAGCCGGATGGTGGAATATTATTCAAGCATCAAAAGAAACAATTACAGCTATGTATGGTTTTGAAATTATTCTTATCGCTTTCCCAAAAGTAAACGGGAGTTCTGTAGCAAAACTAAAGGCAATTTCTATCGCTAATGGATTTGTAACCCTTTTTTATACTTTTACTGTTTGGATTTGCTTTATCGTATTTAGTCCCAAACAAATTGAGCTTATTCCAGAACCAGTTGCTTACTTATTACGCTCCTTGCATATCGGGATTATAGACCGAACTGATTTACTATTCATACCAATTTGGATGATAACAGTTGTAGCTTCTATCGCTAGTTATTACTGCGCTGCTTCTATAGGAATTGGACATATATTCAATCTTGCTAACCATAAAAAAGCTGTTCCAATCGTTGGTATTATTGCTTTTAGTGTAGCTTTATTTATCGATACACCTGAAGAATTAAAGGTAATTTCAACTTTCACTGATAAGTTCACCTATATTTTCATCGTTGTCCTCCCTCTTTTATTTCTACTTTATTCAGTAATAAGAAATAAGAAAGGAGAACAGTATGTTCAAAAAAAGAGTTAAATTACTTTTTGTATTATGTACTAGTGCATTCCTTTCTGGCTGCTGGGATCAAGAACCATTAAGGGAAGCAAGGTTAGCTTATAGTATTGGATCTGATATTACGGAAGAGAATAAACTCCAGCAAACAATTGAGCTCGTAAAAAGTTCAAGCGGAGAACAAGCTTCATTCGAGAATGAAATACATTCAGCAACTGGGCATAACATAAGAGATACAAGCGATGCACTGAAAAAAAATGTAACCGGGAATATTCGTTATTTCAAATATGGTGTTCAATTACTAGGAACCAAAATTCTAAAAAAAGGTGTACTACCTTATTTAGATGTCAGCTTTCGGGACCCAACAAACCCAACTGCTTTAGTAAAACTTATTGCAGTAGATGGTGAAACATCCGAGATACTAGAAAAAAAGAAAGTAGGAAATTTACTAATTGGAGATTTTCTAAAGAAAAAAGTGAAAAGCTTAGAAGATATGAGTGTATTTCCAAAAGAAACTTTAGAAACAGCTGCTACAAAAATGTTAGATCCCGGTAAAGACTTTACCCTCCCTTCTATAAAAATAAAAGGAAATGAAGTAATTACAAACGGATTAGCTTTATTTAACAATGATAAATTAACTGGGCATTTACCTTTGAAACAATCTGTTTTATTCGTATTATTAACCGGAAAAATGGGAACAAGTGCCCGTATAACCCAAAAACTTACTAGTGATGAATCTGAGAAGACATCTGATTATTTAACAATGGAAATTAGCAATCGAAAGTTAAAACGAGACTTAAAAATAACAACAGATAAAAAAGGAAATGTTTATGCTCACATTAAGCTTCAATTAAAAGTTATAGCACTTGAGGCTCCAAGAGATAATCTTTATAAAATGAGTGCAAGAAAAAAACTAAATAAAGAATTATCAAAGCAACTTACAAAAGAAGCAAAACAAATAACAAAAAAGCTACAAAAAGCAAACTGTGATGCTTTCGGTATCGGCAGACACCTTATCGCTTATCATCCTGATTTATGGAAGAAAAAAAATTGGAATAAAGATTATGCAAAGGTAAAATTCAAACCAGAGGTAGAAGTAAATATTTTATACAGCGGTGTCTTAAAATAAAAAGGTTGTATGCCATGCGGGCATACAACCTTTTTATTTCGTATATCGATACACAATTGATTCATATGGTCTTAAGTTAAGTTTTGTAATATCCTTGCTGGAATCTTTATAATTCGACAGTAGTACTTCTTGTTTCATTCCATCTACTTGAACATGGACTGGTACAGAATACGTTATTTCTTCTCCATAGAAGTTATTGATAACAAGTAATACCTCATCATTTACAATACGTGTATATGCCCAAATCTTAGGGTGATTTTCATCTAAAATAGCATATTTTCCTTCTGTAATTACATCATATGTTTTTCTTAGTTCAATTAGTTTTTTGTAATGATAAAATACAGACTCTTTATCTTCTAGTGCCTTCTCTACATTTATCTCTTTAAAGTTTTCAGCAACTGTAATCCAAGGTGTATTTGTTGTAAATCCGCTATTCACCTCTTCATTCCACTGCATTGGAGTACGGGAGTTATCACGAGATTTTTGTTTTAAAATCCCGATAATCTCTTCTTTTGATAATCCTTCTTCTAGCTTTATATCATATATATTTAACGATTCCACATCGCGATATTGCTCGATAGACTCGAATTTAGGATTCGTCATACCGATTTCTTCGCCTTGATAAATGTAAGGTGTGCCTTGCAACATATGCATAGCTGTCGCTAACATTTTTGCAGATTCATTTCTATACTTCTCATCATTACCGAAGCGTGACACAATACGAGGTTGGTCATGATTACACCAGAATAACGCATTCCATCCTCCGCCCTTTTGCATTTCAATTTGCCAATTAGACATAATTTCTTTTAATTTAATGAAATCAAAATCAGCCTTCGTCCACTTATCACCATTCGGATAATCTACTTTTAAATGGTGGAAACTAAATGTCATGCTCAGTTCATTACGATCCGGATTCGAATATTTAATACAATTATCAATTGTCGTAGATGACATTTCTCCAACTGTAATGACATCTTTCCCTTCAAAAACATTTCGGTTCATCTCTTGTAAATATTCATGAACGCGCGGGCCATCTGTATAATATTTACGGCCATCGCTTGTCGCCGTACTTCCGTCATCATTTAAGAACTGTTGATTTTTTGAAATTAAATTAATAACATCTAATCGGAATCCAGTTACCCCTTTATCTAGCCAAAAACGCATCATATCATATACTTCTTCACGAAGCTTTTCATTTTCCCAATTTAAATCAGCTTGTGTCTCATCAAATAGATGTAAAAAATATTGCTCTGTCTTCTCATCGTATTTCCAAGCAGATCCGCCAAACTTAGATTGCCAATTATTTTTTTCATCACGCCAAATATAGTAATTACGATATGGACTATTTTTGTCTTCTTTCGCTTCCTTAAACCACTTATGCTCCGTCGAGCTATGATTTACAACGATATCTAGCATAATTTCAATGTTACGCGCTTTCGCTTCTTCTAAAAGCTCTTCAAACTCTTCCATCGTCCCGTAAGATGGATCAACGCTGTAATAATCACTTACATCGTATCCATTATCATTTTGTGGTGATTGGTATATCGGTGTTAACCAAATATAATCTACTCCGAGTTCTTTTAAGTAATCTAGTTTTTCTGTAACGCCTTTTATATCACCGGTTTCTTTATTGTAATAGCTATTAAAGCTCTTCGGATAAATTTGATAAACTACACTTTTATGCCAATCCTTCATGTTTAACTTCCTCCTACTTCTGTTTAACTCTTTTTGCAAATAACCACGTTAACGTAAACGGGATTACAACTGCGATAACCATTCCTACAATAAACATTGGAATCGATTTCGGAATGATAGAAATAAATGCTGGTAATCCGCCAATTCCAATAGCAGGTGCTAATACACCATTTAACGTAATGAATATCGCTGCCACAGCCGATCCTATAATTGCTGCATAGAACGGGAATTTATTTCGTAAGTTCACACCAAACATAGCTGGCTCTGTAATACCGAAATATGCTGAAATTGCTGATGTGGATGCCATACTTTTATCATTTTGATTTTTAGAAATCCAGAACATCGCAAGTGCTGCACTACCTTGTGCAATGTTAGAAAGAGCAATCATTGGCCAAATGAATGTACCACCGTGCTGTGCAATTAATTGTAAGTCAATTGCAATAAACATATGATGCATACCTGTAATTACGAGCGGTGCATATAATGCTCCAAACAATACTGCTCCAACTACTGGCACAGTTTCATATACACCTACTAATCCAGCTGTTAATAAATCTCCAATATGACGTGTAACTGGACCAATAATCCCTAACGCCAACACACCTGTTACGACAATCGTTGTAATTGGTACAACTAATAATTGTATTGCATTTGGTACATGTTTCTTTAAGAAGATTTCCACTTTACTTAATACAAATGCTGCTACTAAGACAGGTAAGATTTGACCTTGATACCCTACCTTTTCAATTTGAAATAATCCTAAAATATCGAAGTACTCAATCTTTTGTCCATCTAAACCAGTCGCTGCTTTTCCATAATCCCACGCATTTAATAAGGCAGGATGCACAAGCATTAACCCCATAACAATCCCTAATATCGGACTACCACCAAACCGCTTCGTTGCTGACCAACCGACAAGTGCTGGTAAGAATACGAATGCTGTATTCGCCATCATATTAATTAAATCCCAAAGTCCACTTAAGTTTGGATACACATCTAATAAATTTTTACCTTCAAAAAATAAGTCCTTTGCCCCTAATAGATTGTTAATTCCCATTAGTAAACCAGCTGTTACGATTGCTGGTAATATCGGCATAAATACATCTGAAAATACTTTTACAAACTTTTGAGCTGGATTTAACTTTTGGTTTCCGGAATCTTTTACGTCAGCTACTGTCGCTTCCTTCATACCTGCAAGCGTTATCAATTCGGCATATACTCGATCAACATCTCCTGGACCGATTACAATTTGAAATACCCCAGCATTATGAAACGCTCCCTTCACTAATGAAACAGACTGCAATTTATCGTTATCTATTTTACTTTCATCTTTTAAAGCGATACGGAGCCTCGTTACACAGTGCGCAGCTTGTTCAATATTGTCTTTCCCACCAATATACTGCAACACTTCCTCAGCTGTTTTACGATAGTCTTTCCCCATATTCCCGTCCCTCTTTTCTTTTTTTGATACCGTTTACACTTACATATTAACTCGTATATATAAGTTAGTCAACACTCGTATATACGAGTTTGTATTTTTTTTATAAAAAAAGAGATGAAACAATAGTTTGTTCCACCTCTTTACTTTCTCCGCGCCACATCCGAAAAATGAAAAATATCTAAACGGTGGCGGGATTCTGTATATTCGAACTGACTTCCATCATAAAAATGTGTAAAGTTTTTCACAACAACAACATAGTCTGTCCCATTTAAATCTAAATACTTTCTATCGTCTTCTGTACATGGTTGCACTTCAATTACCCTCTGTGAGTAACTAATATGAAGCCCTAGTTCTTTCTCAATGTATTTATAAATGGACTTCGCCGCAATTTCACTCGTTAATCCTGGAATATATTCCGACACAAAATGATTGATATCCAAAATTACTTTTTCTCCATCAATATTTCGTACGCGTTTAATATGATCTATTTCTGTTTTTTCTTTCACGTTTAATAGTTTTGCAACTTCTTTTGTCGCTTTTACTTTTTCTATTTCTACGACTTCTGTAATACAATGACGTCCTAAACGTTCATTTTCTTCTTGGAAACTTACAATACCACCAAAGTTGAATTCAATGTTTTTTCTCTTTAAAACAAAAACACCTTTTCCGTGTATTTTTTGAACATATCCACGCTCTTGCAATAAATCTACTGCTTTTCTTACAGTACCTCGACTTGCTTCATACTGCTTCATTAATTCAGTTTCTGATGGGATTTTGCATCCCTCTTTTAATTGTTTATTATCAATAGACTTACTGATTTCTGTATAAATTTGCTCATACTTACTCATCATCTACAATAGCCCCTTGTCACCTTCTAATTCTATATGTATTATACCATGCTATACTCTTCTGCCAATCTCTCACTTATTTTCCAGTATAGGAAAAATACAGGTAAATATTTAATCTCTAAAGCGTATTTTTATAAAAATTTTTATATTTTTCTTTTCATTCAAAAAAACATGTAGTATACTAACTTCAAAATCAGAGGAGAAAGGGAGCAAAGAACTATGCTTACTTATACAACAATTGTAGTTACATTTGCACAAAAACATCATCATCATACGTAACCCTTGAAACCTAGCGGAAAAATTACGCGTAGGTACAAGGGTTATTCCCGTTGTACCTACGTTAGGCGAAGAGCCATGTAGGTATTTTTTATCTACATGGCTCTTTTTTTATTGCCAAAAAGCTAGTAAAAAATGATGTTTAAGCAAATCTTACTACAAAGGAGTTAACAAAAATGGAAACGAAAAAATGGGGATTATGGATTTTAACAGCTTTTGTTATCGGGAATATGGTTGGCGGTGGCGTATTTATGCTTCCAGCAAATTTAGCACACGTATCAGGTCCAATGGGTTCTACACTTGCATGGAGTATTACAGGCCTTGGCGTATTTATGATTGCACTCGTATTTGGAAATTTAGCAATTCGCAAGCCAGAATTAAAAGCAGGACCACAAAGTTACGCGCAAGCGATGTTTCCTTCAAAAAAAGCGGGTAAAGTTGCTGGATATAGTATGGCATGGGGATATTGGGCTGCGAACTGGGCTGCAACAGCATCTGTTATTATTTCCTTTGCTGGATATTTATCAACATTCTTTCCAGTGTTACAAAGTAAGCAAATTCTCTTTTCAACGAACGGATTTTCACTAGAACTCGGAAAAGGATTAACTTTCCTCGTATGTAGCCTTATGTTATGGGGAATTCAATACATTCTTTCTCAAAATATTGACCGAGCTGGAAATATGAATCTTCTTGCTACCATTGCAAAAATTATCGGATTTACAATGTTTATTGTAATCACATTATTCATTTTCAATGCCTCTAATTTCGGAGACGGCCAAACATTTATGAATGAAGCAGGACAATCAATTTCGTTAGGTGGACAAATCAATTCAGCTGCTATTGCAACGCTTTGGGCATTTATCGGTATTGAATCTGCTGTAATGCTTTCTAACCGTGCAAAATCTCAGCGTGATGTAAAAAAAGCTACTATTTTCGGATTAATTATCGCTCTTCTTATTTACATGTCAATTACGCTACTTACAATGGGAGCTCTTCCACAAGATGCTTTAAAAGAATCTCAAAAACCATTAGTAGACGCATTAAATTTAGCAATTGGCAATAAAGGTGCATATATAATGGCTTTACTTGCACTTGTATCTTTATTTGGATCTACAGTTGGCTGGATCGTTGTTAGTTCAGAAGTACCTTATCAGGCAGCAAAGAATGGACTTTTCCCTAAGTTGTTCGCAAAAACAAATAAAAAAGGTAGTCCTTCAAAATCATTATTTATTACAAATGTGATGACACAAATTTTCTTATTCTCAACGATTTCTGGTACTGTATCAGAAGCTTATAATTTCGCTATCGTTGTAGCAACATTAGCTTATTTAATTCCATACCTTGTTTCGACGCTGTACCAATTTAAATTGGTTATTACAGGGGAAACTTATGATATAATGCCTGGCTCTCGAATAAAGGATGGAATCATTACTACATTAGCATTTGTATACTCTATTTGGGTTATCAAAACGGGAACTGCTGATTTAAAAACGTTCTTCTTAGGAATCGGATTGTTCGTATTAGGTCTTATTCTTTATCCTGTACTAATGAAAGACTCACAAAAAATGAATTAAAAAAGGAGAAGCTTCTGGCTTCTCTTTTTTATTAGAAATCTATAATTAACTTTTCTTTTAACTCTCCTACCGATAAAGGTTTCGCATAATAAAAACCTTGTACATAATCACAGCCCATAGATTGTAATAAGCTTTCTTGCTCTACTGTTTCTACCCCTTCAGCAACTACTGCTAAATTTAAGCTATGGGCAATTTCAATAACAGACTTTACAATCGTTCGCTCTGGCTGTGCGTGATCATAATGAAATTCACGAATAAAATTACGATCAATTTTCACTATATCCAGTGGCAGTTGTTTTAAATAGTATAAGGAAGAATAGCCCGTTCCGAAGTCATCTAAAGCAATTAAAACGCCCATACTTCTTAATTCTTGTAATGTAGCAATAATATAATCAAAATGACGAACAGCAGTGCTTTCCGTTATTTCTAAAATTAAACGATTTGGAGAAAAGCCAGTTCTCTTTAAAATACTACGTACAGATAAAATAAAATGCTTTTGCATTAATTGTTGTATAGATAAATTCACAGATAACTTTAGTCCTTCTTCGTACTCTGGCAATGTTTTAAATAAGCGACATGACTTTTCTAATACCCAGTCCCCTAATTTTATAATAAGTCCAGATTCTTCAGCTATAGGGATAAATTCGCTTGGGGAAATAGGCCCTTCTTCTGTCGTACAACGTACTAAAGCCTCGATACCAGTATATTTCTTCGTTTTCAAATCAATAATAGGCTGCAGTGCCACCTCTAACTCTTCATCACGAATTGCCTTTTGCAAAGTAAATTCAATTTTCATTCTACGATTTATTTTCGCACGTAATTCATCTGTAAAGAAACACGCTGCATTTCTGCCCTGTTCTTTTGCGCTATACATAGCTAAATCCGAATTCTTCAATAACGTTTCTACATCTTGTCCGTCTTGCGGATATGAACAAAGTCCTAGACTAGCTGAAATATATACTTCATGACCTTCAAGCATGAATGGTGCTTGAAAACACGACAACACAGATGTCGCTAGTTGCCTCATCTCATCTTGTGTATGATTTTTTGTTAACAGCACAAATTCGTCGCCACCCAGCCTAGCCAGAACGTCTTTCTCTCCTAGCACATAATGCAACCGTGAAGCAACTTCGCTTAAAAGTAAATCTCCTATCATATGACCTAGCGTATCGTTTACTAATTTAAAACGATCCAAATCAAAATAAATCATACCAAACTCTTTTTTATCTGCAATCAATTCGTTAACAGTCGTTATTAATTGTAAGCGGTTCGGTAAACTTGTTAAAGCATCATGATACGCAAGCTCTCTATAACGACTTTCGCTTAACCGCAACCTCTGTTCTGCTTCTTTCCTACTACTAATATCATTTCGGATCGCAATAAATTGATATGGCTCTCCTTTTTCATTTAAAAATGGAACAATTGTTGTTTTAACCCAATAATATGTACCATCTTTTGCTTGATTTCGAATCTCACCTCTCCATACTTTTCCGCTTAAAATACGCTTCCATAGCATTTGAAAAAATGTTTTTGGGTGATATCCTGAATTTAAAATACGATGATCTTTCCCTATTAACTCTTCTCGTGTATATTTGGAGATTTCACAAAACTTATCATTTACATATGTAATACGACCATTTCGGTCTGTAATCGCAACAATTGAAGACTCATCTAATGCTAACTTTAAATCTCGCAATGAAGAGTCATATAATGCATGACCTCTTTGTTCTAGCATGCGCATCTCTCCTTGCTTCCTATCTGACTAAAACACAACTTGTTTCTTTTCATAGAAATAGAGATATTTCATTTCCTAATAATCGTCCTTTACATAAATCACATTTTGAAATATGTCGATTAAAATAACATAATATTATTTGTAATAAAAAGCAATATAATACCGTTTCAATTATACATAGTAGCTTCTTATCGCTATAATTAGCTGACTTTATTATACCTTATTCATTCTCTTACATTCCTTTATAAAACTAGCTCTATACGACCTCTGTTTCCTACTAATTCTGCTCACATCTAACCTTTTACTAGCGAAATAGAAGTTCGAGCACACTATACAACTATTCACGAATAATAATATAAAATTAGTATATATGTCTTTGAATTACAATAACAAAATATTAACATATTCCCACCTTTATTTTGGAAGTATTTTAGAAATAAATGCTTCATTAAACTAAAAAAAGAGGAAAGCCTCTTTTTTTAGTTTAATAAGGATATGGTATTTGCTGATAACCCGGATATGGTGCTGGGTATGGCGCTGGGTAAGTTACTGGGTACGGCGCTGGATAGTAGCCTCCACTTGCTGCACCCGTTAATGCGCCAGCTGTAAGCCCACCTAACACGCCTCCAGCAAAACTTCCTGGGAAAAATCCACCGCCCCATGAGCCGCCACCCCAGCCCCATCCACCTCCGTGATGGTGATGATGATCATGGTGATTGTGCCCTCCATGGTGGTGATGTCCGCCGTTATGATGGTGCCCTCCATGATGATGATTACGATAATACAATCCGTTATTTTCTATATAATTCATGTTTCCCCGCTCCTTTTCCATTTTCTTATCTTAATAGATATTGTATGAATAGTACGGACCTTGTTGGCAACCTATATAATAGGAAGAATCCACGTAATATGGTTATCCCCTTTCCTATATAAGGGGCAAGGATTTTGTCCCCCTACACTGTTTATTAACCAGCAAATAGCGGGCTAATAACGTAACAATATACTGTATGTAGGACAAATGCGGAAAGCATGGAGAAAATGTCTATATTTTGTAAAAAAAACAAAACACTTTATAATAAGAATGTCGGATTGTACCTTTTTATATAAGAAGTCTATATTTAAGAAAGATTAGAGGAATTTTATAGCAATGAAGAAGCCTATCGTTCAATTATTATTGGTATTTATAATTGTATCTATCGTACTCTTACTTTTAGATACGTCTATCCTCTCACTATATACCTTTTTCGGTGTATTATGGTCTCTTACAATCATAGGAATATCTTTCGTTATTTTTATCGAAAATAGATCTCCACAAAGCACTTTAGCATGGTTTTTAGTATTAGCACTTCTTCCCGTTGTAGGTGTGCTTTTATACTCTATTTTCGGGCGTAGCCGTTGGAGAAGAAAAAAACATCTCCATCGTTCAGAAGAACAAAGAAAATTATTCCGTGAAATATTAGAAGGAAGACGAGTAGAATTATCACTCACAGTCCCCTTACATGAGCGTTCTACACATTTAACAAAAGTTATACAAAAATTTGGAGGCGGACCTGCCGCAGATAGAACAACTACAAAACTTTTAACAAACGGAGATCAAACATTCTCAGAAATTTTGCAAGCTATCGAGCAAGCAAAACATCACATACATATTCAATACTATATTTATAAATCTGATGAGATTGGTACAAAAGTTCGGGATGCGTTAATAAAAAAAGCAAAATCTGGTGTTATTGTACGCTTCCTTTATGATGGATTAGGAAGTAATACGTTAAGAAGACGCTTTTTAAAGCCTATGAAAGAAGCTGGGATTGAAATTGTTGAATTTGACCCTATTTTTTCAGCTTGGTTACTTGAAACAGTTAATTATCGTAACCACCGTAAAATCGTCATTGTAGATGGAGAAATCGGTTTTACTGGTGGACTCAACGTTGGTGATGAATATCTTGGCCGTTCAAAAAAATTTCCCGTTTGGCGTGATAGTCATTTAAAAATAGAAGGAAAAGCGCTATATAAATTACAAGCAATTTTTCTAGAGGATTGGCTCTATGCATCTAGTGGATTGAATACTTATTCTTGGGATCAATTTATGAATAGACAATACTTCCCAGGTAAAGAAATTTCAAGTGCAGAAGGTGCTGTGCAAATTGTAGCGAGCGGACCAAGCTCAGATGATAAAAGCATTCGCAATACATTATTAGCTGTTATGGGATCTGCAAAAAAGTCGATTTGGATTGCTACACCATACTTTATTCCAGATCAAGAAACTTTAACATTATTACGCTTAAGTGCGATTTCTGGCATAGATGTACGCATTTTATATCCTGGTAAAAGTGATAGTATTATTAGTGATCAAGCATCGCAGTCCTACTTCACTCCACTTTTAAAAGCTGGTGCCTCCATTTATAGTTATAAAGATGGTTTTATGCATGCAAAAATTGTACTCGTTGATGATAAAATCGCGACAATCGGAACAGCAAATATGGACGTACGTAGCTTTGAATTAAATTACGAACTTATTAGCGTACTATATGAATCAGAAACCGTTCATGATATTAAACGTGATTTTGAAGATGACTTTAAACATTCCACTGAAATTAAATGGAACGCATTCCAAAAAAGAAGTATCAAAAAACGAATACTAGAGTCTTTCATGCGACTCATTTCTCCTTTACTGTAAGCAATCAATGTAACTTTGATTGCTTTTTCTTTTCCATTACTCCCCTCTCCTTTTCTTTGCATACCATATTAAAACAAGTTATCATAAGATGTATTACTTTATGAAAATAATGTTAGGTGGGAAATACATGTTAGAACAATTTCATATACATGCTGATTTAAAACAGCAGCTTTCTACAATTCACGAAAAGAATAAGCAAGAAGCTGGTGAAAATGCACATTTAATTGGAAAGAAAATATATAAAGCATCTGATAACAGCATTATTGAAGATGCTATTACAGCACTTCTTCTTGGCAAAAACATTCTATTAAAAGGGCCGACTGGTAGTGGTAAAACAGTACTAGCTGAAACTCTTTCTTCTTTATTCCAAAAACCAATGCATAGCATTAACTGTTCTGTCGACCTAGATGTAGAAGGTATTTTAGGATACAACACACTACAAACGAGAGATGGCGCATCTGAAGTTACATTCGTTAACGGTCCTCTTATGAAAGCAATGAAGAACGGTCATTTCCTATATATTGATGAAATCAATATGGCAAAGCCTGAAACATTACCACTTCTTCACGGTGCATTAGATTACCGTAAAATGATTACAAATCCATTTACACAAGAAGTTGTATACGGTGATGACGAATATCGCGTAATTGCAGCAATTAATGAAGGTTACGTTGGAACAAGCGAACTAAACGAAGCGTTAAAAAACCGTTTCGTTATTATTGAAGTTCCTTACATTCAAGGTGATACATTAAAAGAACTATTATTAGCTGAATCAAAATTAAAAGATGTTGCAACAATTGAAAAGTTCGTTGCATTTGCAAGCGACCTTATGCCTTTAGCTCGTGATGGACGTGTAAGTGAAGAAGCAGCAAGTATTCGTGGTATTCTCGACGCATGTGATTTAGGTGTGTATATTCCTGTTATGCGCGCTATCGAACGAAGCATTATCGCAAAATTAAACGATGAAACAGAACAAATGACTGTCCGTGAATTAGCAGAAAGTTATTTCTTTGAGGGATAATTCATGAGACAAATTTTTAGTGACAAAAAAATTGATGCGTCGCTGTTTCTACAAATGGAAAACTTAATGTATGCTCTTCTAAAAGAAGACGATGCCTACCTTGAGTATGGCTATAAAGCATACTACGACGAAATTGAAAAAAAGGTTGTCATTAGTCACTTTTGGGATGATCGAAAAGAAGAGGATACAGTAATCGGATTAAAAAGCGAAGTGTTTTTAAAAGCACTTGGTAATAAACATTACTCGGACATGACTTTAATTCGTTCTTATGCGATTGAATTACAAGAATCACCCTTAAAAAAGTTTTTAACACAACTATTTGTTCTATTAGAAGATTTACGTGTTGAGGAAATCGTAAAAAACTTACGCCCTGGCACAAAGCATGTTTTTAAAAGAAGAAAAGAAATGTATCGCAACTACTTCGGCTCACAAAATGAAATCAATCGCGTTCGTAACTATCATGGTGATCGTCTATTTTGTCTATGTTATCTTTCGTTAACGAGCGATAAATATGAAATGTTTAATAATGAATATTTCGAGCAAATTGAAGCAATTTTGCATGAAACATTCCAAGCTCGTAATACGGAAGATATTATGTATATCGTTGAGAAAATTCGCTATCGCTTAGAGGAGCTTCTTGAAAGTGACATGCTGAACAATTATTTCGGACATGCTCCGCTCTACTTATCTGTTATTGCAGATGAGAAAGACAGTCGTCCTGAAAAATTAGCAAATGATGATACGCAGCTCATAGATAACGATGAAAATAAAAACAAAATGGATGAAAGTTTCTCCACATGGCATCGTGAAAATAAAAATAACGAAAACGAGAACTTTTTACGCTTTGAATTAGAAAGTGGAACAAAAACAAATATGATGGGTGATACTGCTCGTGAATCAGAGGATGGCGACCAAGCACTTGGTTCTGTACAGGGTACTTCTCAAAAAAGTACACAATCTAACTTTGATGGTGCTGATACAGAGGAAGCAAGAGCTTCCCATGCTTCTAGTCAAAACGACGGTGTATATGGCAAGTATAACGTTGGTGCCTCTCATACATTTAAAGAAGCTCGCAAATCAAACCCTGACGAGAAAAAAGATTACCAAGCTATCAAATCTGTCGTTAATAAAGATGTAAAAGAATTAAAGAAAATTATCGAAAAAACGATTGAAAATAAAACGAATGCAAATAGTGATAAATACTACGGAAGACTTCGTAAGAAATTCCTTCGTATTTATACTGAAAAGCAACCGCGCATGTTTTATAAAAAAGGACAAGAATCGCAAGAGCTCGATGTTGCATTCCAACTATTAGTGGACTGTTCTGGTTCTATGTATAACAAAATGGAAGAAACGAAGAAGAGTGTTGTCCTATTCCATGAAGCATTGAAATCTTTAAAAATCCCGCACGCTATTAGCGGATTTTGGGAAGATGCTTCTAGTGCTAAGCCTGAAGATAAACCGAACGTTATCCATGAAGTTGTGACATATAAAAACTCAACGTTACCAAACGTTGGTCCCGAAATTATGCAACTTCGCGAAGAAGAAGATAATCGCGACGGATATATTATTCGTATCGTTTCTGAAAAGCTTGCAAAAAGACCAGAAAAGCATAAATTCTTACTTGTCTTCACAGACGGTGAGCCTTCTGCACTAGACTATCAACAAGACGGTATTTTAGATACGCATGAAGCTGTCAAACTTGCTCGTAAAAGTGGCATGGAAGTAATTGGGATATTTATCGAAGAAGGCGAAGCGAAAGAAGCAACTTATCAATTAATGAAGAACATTTATAACCATCACTTCTTAGTTGCAAATCACGCTGAAGATTTACGTTTGAAGATTAAACCACTATTGAAAAAGTTATTACTGAAGACGATTGAATAGAAAAAACAGGAGCGTTGTCGCTCCTGTTTTTTTCTTTCAATCACTTTGTTTCTGGCTGAAACTTGTATGGAATGGCTACTTCTAATAATGACTCGAATCCTCCATCGTAGAATGGGAATCGTTCATTTGCGATTGTTCGATCTAACCACTCTATTGCGGAAATTTCCTCTTCATCTTCTGCCATAAGTTCACCTTTTACTACATTCGCTCGGAATGTAAATAATAGTGCATGATTCGTGGATTCTTCAAAGAATTTTTCATTGATCGCAACAAGTCCACCTGCCATAACCGTTAAACCTGTCTCTTCTTTTACTTCCCTTACTAAAGCTTCCTCTAACGTTTCGCCCTTTTCAACTGCCCCGCCTGGCAATGACCAAACATTTTGTTCTACATTATGTACCATTAATATTTTATCTGTTTCTTCGTCATGTATTAGTGCATATACGACATCAACTCTTTGCATGTTGCTTTTCTCCTTCAATTAACTCATCCATTGTAAATAAAGAATGTAGTTGTAAGCCATCTTCTAATAAGTTTTCTCTTCCCTCTTTTGTTCGTTCGATTACACCTAGAACATGATGTACTTTCGCACCTAGTTCTCTTAAATCTTTCGTGCTTAATAATATTTGACCACCTGTCGTAATAACATCTTCAACAACACAAATATTTTTCCCAGTAATATCAATACCTTCTGCTAACTTACATGTACCGTACTTCTTCGCTTCTTTTCTTACAAATACAACTGGTATACCCGTTTGTAAAGATAATGCTGTTGCTACTGGAATACCTCCCATTTCTAAACCTGCGAGTACTTCTGTTTCAGGAGGAATGAGCTCTTTCAATTGTTTAGCAACTTCTAATAATAATACTGGATTAGATTCAAATAAGTACTTATCAAAGTATTGATTTGATACTTGTCCCGATCGAAGCTTAAATGTTCACGTTAAACGTGACGCATTGTAAATTCCCTTTGCTAACTCCCATTTATCCATTCTCTGTCGCCCCTTTATACACAAATTAACTCATTTTATCACGTTTGTAATTATTTGTATATTCTTAAAATAAAAAAAAAAAAGGGTCAATTCCTAAGAATCGACCCTTCCTATTAATTCATCACTAACTCAGCTGCGAACTTTTTTTTTAACTTCGCCAGCATGTCCGTTGTCATTTTGTCTAAATCGTATTCTGCTTTAAAGCCCCACTCTTTCATTGCCGCTGTTGCGTCAATAGAGTTTGGCCAGCTATCAGCGATTGTTTGACGAGCTGGATCTACAGCGTAGTCCATTGTAAACGTCGGAATGTGTTTACGAATTGATGCTGCGATTTGCTCTGGCTCAAAGCTCATTGCTGTAATATTAAATGCATTTCTATGCACTAGCTTACTTGGATCAGCTTCCATTAATGAAATGATCGCTTGTAAAGCATCTGGCATGTACATCATATCCATGTATGTTCCTTCTGCAATGTATGAGGTGTATGTGCCTTTTTTAATTGCCTCATAATAAATTTCAACTGCATAATCAGTTGTTCCGCCTCCTGGAGGAGCTACGTAAGAAATTAAACCAGGGAAACGTACGCCGCGCGTATCAACGCCAAACTTTTGATGATAATAATCACATAGTAATTCTCCTGCTACTTTGTTTACCCCATACATCGTAGTAGGTCGCTGAATTGTATCTTGTGGCGTATTATCTTTCGGCGTTGATGGACCGAATGCACCGATAGAACTTGGCGTGAAGAACTTACAGTTTAATTCACGAGCTGCTTCTAATGCATTTACAAGTCCGCCCATATTTAAATTCCATGCAAATAACGGATTTTTTTCTGCTGTTGCCGAAAGTAAAGCTGCTAAATGAATAATTGTATCTACTTCATTACGCTTTGCGATATCATGTAGTTTTTGTCCATCTGTTACATCTAACGTTTCAAATGGACCAGACGTTACTACTTCACTATCTGTTTCACGAATATCTGTTGCAATAACATTTGATGCGCCGTATACATCACGAAGTTTCATTACTAGTTCAGAACCAATCTGCCCTAAAGAACCGGTTACTAGAATTTTTTTCATTTTCCCCACTCCTCATTTGCAAGCTATTCAAAAGATGTCGTTACTTAAATGATGCCCATTTCTTTCCCTACTTTTTCATACTTACGAATTGCTTCATCTAACATTTCTTTCGTATGAGCTGCTGTAGGCATATTACGAACGCGTCCGGTTCCTTTTGCTACAGTTGGGAACACGATAGATTTTGCGTATACACCTTCTTCATTTAGACGTTTACTAAATTCTTGTGTTAACACTTCATCCCCAATAATACAAGGTGTAATTGGCGTTTCACTTTCTCCGATGTTAAAGCCAAGTTCTTTTAATCCTTGTTTTAAATAGCGACCATTTTCCCACAGGCGATCATGTAACTCTGTGCTTTCCATTAAGATTTCAATTGATCTCATGCAAGCTGCTGCATCAGCTGGTGTTAATGCTGTAGAGAATAAGAATGGACGTGAACGAACTTTTAACCAGTCAATTAAGTTTTGTTTCCCAGCTACATATCCACCAATTACCCCAATTGCTTTTGATAATGTACCAATTTGGAAATCAACTTTATCCGACAGACCGAAGTGCTTTACAGTTCCTGCACCTTTTCCAAGTACACCTGAACCGTGTGCATCATCTACGTATGTCATTAAATCTAACTCTTCTGCAATTTCAACGATTTCTGGTAGTTTTGCAACATCTCCATCCATTGAAAAGACACCGTCTGTAATTACCATTAATTTATTGTAAAGACCTGATTCTTTCGCCGCGATTGCTTTTTGGCGTAAATCTTCCATATCAGAATGTTTATAAACGATAATTTTTGCTTTTGATAGACGACTACCATCGATAATAGAAGCATGGTTTAATTCGTCTGAAAGAATCGCATCATTTTTATCCATAACGGCTGAAATCGCTGCCATATTACAGTTAAATCCTGATTGGTAAGCAATTGCTGCTTCTGTATGTTTAAACTTTGCAATTGTTTCTTCTAATTTAATATGCAAATCTAAAGTACCGTTAATTGTACGAACAGCTCCTGCTCCAACGCCGTACTTATGAATAGCACCAATTGCTGCTTCTTGCAAACGGCTATCTGTTGCTAATCCAAGATAGTTGTTTGAAGATAAGTTAATATATTCTTTTCCGCCAATTGTAATGATCGGTCCATTTGAACTCTCAAGCGGATCAATTACGTTATAAAGCCCCTTTGATTTTAAATCCTCTAAATTTTCTTCTAAAAATTTTGCAAGTGTTTTACTAGACATCGTGAAGCCTCCCATCGTTCATGTAAGCGGATTATTATCTTAATAGTTCTAATAATCCCTCTACTAGCTTAACACGTTTTCAGAATTTATTATAGAAAAATAGCTTAAAGTAACCGCTTACAATTTTAGATTATATATGATTCATTACAAGAAATCTATCATTTACTTTTCATATTTGGTAGAATAAAAAAAATATTTAAGGGGGCTTCAATCATGGCTTTTACTGAATCTGATGTATATAATAACGAAGCATTTTTTGAACAATATATGAAACGAAGGTACCGAGAAAATAGCCCAAATGAGTCACTTGAAAAACCAGCCTTCTTTCAACTCATTGGTGATGTTAAAGGAAAGCAAATCCTCGATTTAGGCTGTGGTGATGCTAAGTTTGGCGAGGAATTATTAGAAAACGGATGCTCCTCTTACACCGGTATTGAAGGCTCTCAGCTTATGTATGAAAAAGCTAAAAAACAACTAGAAAATAAAAATGGATTTGTTCATTTTATAAACCTCAAAGATTATACCTATCCCTCTTCCACTTTTGATTTAGTAACATCTAGACTCGCTTTACATTATATTGAACATCTTGATATCATTTTTCAAAATGTGTTTCAAACTTTAAAAACAAATGGAATCTTTACCTTTAGCGTTCAACATCCCGTTATTACCTCTTCATTTGAAAGCTTACAAATGAGTGGTAAAAGAACTAGCTGGCTCGTCGATGATTATTTTAAACTAGGCAAACGGGTTGAACCATGGATTGACCAGGAGGTTATTAAATATCATCGCACAACAGAAGAGTATTTCACATTGTTACAACAAGCCGGATTTACAATTACATCCTTAAAAGAAGCTATACCAAATCAGACTTATTTTCAAAATGATGAAGAATATGAACGTCGTTTACGAATTCCTCTCTTCCTCCTATTCTCTTGTACCAAATAAAAAAACGATGAATCACTCATCGTTTTTTTTATTATCTCATTGCCTGAACAACTTCTTTAACTAACCGTCTCCCTCTTCCGTGCGGGATACAAAGTGGCGTCCCAAATAACGGATCCGTACTAATTTGACATTCCATTCGGAATACATCACGTACTAGTTTCTCATCTACTACTTCTTCTGGCTTACCTTGTGCATATATTTGTTTATCTTGAATGGCTACAATATTATCTGCATAACGGCATGCTAAATTTAAATCGTGTAGTACCATAACAATTGTTCTTTTTTCTGTTTCATTTAATTCGAATAATAAATCTAGCACTTCAATTTGGTGAGTCATATCTAAATAGGTAGTAGGCTCATCCAATAAAATAATATCTGTATCTTGTGCAAGCGTCATTGCAATCCAAGCACGTTGACGTTGCCCACCTGAAAGAGCATGCACATCACGCTCAGCAAATTCTGTCATACCTGTTGCTTCAAGTGCTTTCTGTACCATTTCCTCATCTTTTTCTGACCATTGCTTCAGCCATGTTTGATACGGATAACGTCCTTGCTTTACAAGTTGCAATACTGTAAGCCCTTCTGGCGCTTGTGGTCCTTGCGGTAAAATTGCCATTTGACGAGCAATTTGCTTCGTTTGCATACTTTGAATGGCTTGATTATCTAACAAAATGTCACCAGTTGTTGGTTTTAATAATCTAGCTAGTGAACGCAATAAAGTTGATTTCCCGCAACCGTTAGAGCCGATGAAGATTGTAATTTCGCCTTTTGGAATTTCTAAATTCAACTCATCAATAATAATTGTTTCACCATAAGACAACGTCAAACGTTTCGTCTCCAATGCTTTTTGCATATTCATCTCCCTTTATGAATTCCGACTTTTATAAAGTAAATAAATAAAATAAGGTGCACCAATTGCTGATGTAAATACCCCTGCTGGAATTTCAAGTGGGGTGAAAACTGTACGCCCAATTAAATCTGCAGCAAGTACTAAAATTGCACCAACAATAGCCGCAACTGGGAGTAATGCACCGTATAAAGAACCAATTAGTCTTCGTGAAATATGAGGTGCCATTAAACCGACAAATCCAATTCCTCCAGCAAAAGCAACCGCACCGCCAATTAAAGCTGTACTAAGTAATAACATAAATATGCGTGACTTCGTTAAAGGAACACCAAGTCCTATCGCAATATCATCCCCTAGCTCTTGCGCATTTAAATGTCTAGCAGCTATAAATGATATTACCGTTAAAATGAGAACCCACGGCGCAAGCACCATAACGTTTTGCCATGAAGACCCGTAAACAGTGCCTGTAATCCATACATTCGCTTGACTCGCTTGATAAATTGGCGCTAACAACATAAACAAAGTCGTTGCCGCTTTCGTTAATGCCCAAAAGCCAACACCAATTAAAACAAGACTAATCGGTGATAATCCGTCATTTCTCCATGCAAATAAATATACAAAAAGTGCTACAATCGTTGCCCCAGCAAAAGCTGCTAACGGCATATAATGAATGCTTACAGTTAGCGCATTATTTTTATCACTAAATATAGCTAAAAATAATACAACTGCAACACTTGCACCACCTGTAATCCCGATGATATCAGGAGAAGCCAGTGGATTTCGAACGAGACCTTGTAAAATACATCCTGCTACAGCAAGTGCGATTCCTACAAGGATGGCAATTAAAATACGCGGCATACGAAACTTATTTACAACCATATTGGACATCGCATCGCCATTTCCAGTGATTGCTTGCCATACATCATAAGGAGCAATTTTCATGTCTCCCATACCTGCACTCGCAAAAAATAATCCTATTAAAACAACTAGTAAACTGAATAAGACGAGACAAGCTCGTTTATACATTAAAAACGAGAGCCCGCCTTTTCCTATACGAAACGGAATATACTTCTTCATTTGCTAAGCCCTCTCTTACGTGCAATATAAATAAAGAACGGTGCACCAATAAATGCTGTCATAACTCCTACTGGTACTTCTTGTGGCATAATGACATATCTTGCTGCTATATCAGCCAAGATTAGTAGTATTGCTCCTAACAAGCCGCTATACGGTACTCTCCATCTGTGATCTACTCCAACAAGAAATCTGGCAAAATGCGGGATAATAATTCCAATAAATCCAATTGGACCAGCAACCGCAACTGAACCACCCGACAACAGGACAATAATAAGTAACACGAATGATTTCATTAAAATTGTTCGTTGTCCAAGCCCCTTCGCGACGTCTTCCCCCATCATCAATGTATTTACTTTCCCTGCCATCATAATAGATGCGATCCAGCCTATTAATAAATATGGGAATACAGATTGTAAAATTTCTAACTTTCTTCCTTGCACAGATCCGGCAAGCCAAAATAATACTTCTTCAAGCGCCTTTTCATTTAACACAAGTAACCCTTGTGTTAATGATGAAAATAACGCACTAATTGCGACCCCTGCTAATGTTAACTTAAGAGGCGTTGTCCCTTCTTTTCCTAAAGAACTAGAAGCAAATACAAGTACAGCTGCAACTGCTGCTCCTAAAAAGGCAATCCACGTGAAAGCTGATAATGATGTCACGGAAAAAATAACAATTGCTACAACTATGAAGAAGGCAGCACCTGAATTTAATCCAATAAAATCTGGAGAAGCAAGCGGATTCTTCGTTAAAGTTTGCATAAGACAACCCGCAATGGCTAAACTAGCACCAACACTAGCTGCAATTAATGCCCTTGGTAGACGTACATTTTGAATAATAATATGTTCATTGGAACCATTGAAATGAAAAAAAGCATCTAATGCTAATTTCCAGCTCGTATTTGTATATCCGAAAATAATACTTCCCCAAATACAAATAATGACTGCAATGATCCCAACAAATAATCCAATCCATTTTGCTTGATTTGTTTTTAATAACATGCAGCGTTTCCCCTTCAATGTATAATGATACGTTGTAAGTGTATTTCAACTTAATTCTCATTGTCAACGGAAATGAGAATTATTTTCAGCCGTATATATTGACAATCAAAAGATAAAGGCTTAATATCATGCTTGCTATTGAAAAAAATTCTCAGTATGTAGGGGGTACATAATGAAATTCATGCAAAAGAAATCGTTTACAGTATTTGTATTTTTACTAGCCTTTTCATTACTTTTAAGTGCTTGCGGAAAGTCAAATACGAAAGAAGAATCAAAAGAAGATACGAAAAAAGAAATGATAACTGTGGAACATGCAATGGGTAAAACAGAAGTTCCTGCTAATCCAAAACGTGTAGTTATTTTAACAAATGAAGGTACTGAAGCTTTACTTGAATTAGGTGTGAAACCAGTTGGAGCTGTAAAATCTTGGACTGGTGATCCATGGTATCCACATATTAAAGATAAAATGAAAGATGTAAAAGTTGTTGGTGATGAAGGACAAGTGAATGTGGAAACAATCGCTTCTTTAAAACCAGACTTAATTATCGGTAACAAAATGCGTCACGAGAAAGTGTATGAGCAACTAAAAGCAATTGCACCTACTGTGTTCTCTGAAACATTACGTGGTGAATGGAAAGATAACTTCAAGTTTTATACAAAAGCATTAAATAAAGAAAAAGAAGGTCAAAAGGTTTTAGCTGATTACGATAAACGTATGAAAGATTTAAAAGCCAAACTAGGTGATAAAGTAAATCAAGAAATCTCTATGGTTCGCTTCATGCCTGGTGATGTTCGTATTTATCATGGTGATACATTCTCTGGTGTTATTTTAAAAGAACTTGGATTTAAACGTCCTGGTGATCAAAATAAAGATGACTTCGCAGAGCGTAACGTATCTAAAGAACGTATTTCTGCAATGGATGGTGACGTATTATTCTACTTCACATTCGATAAAGGAAACGAGAAAAAAGGCTCTGAATTAGAAAAAGAATATATCAATGATCCTCTATTTAAAAATTTAAATGCAGTGAAAAATGGTAAAGCATACAAAGTTGACGACGTTATTTGGAATACAGCTGGTGGTGTAATGGCTGCTAACCTACTATTAGATGATATCGAAAAACGCTTTGTTAAATAATATTTCCCTAACCAGCTCCCCTTCTATGGAGCTGGTTTTTTTTCAATTCACTTAAATGTCACATTATTTCATTTTGTATTTTTATTCCCAATATGTTATATTATAAAAGTAAATAGAATATATTTTCTCTATATCAGAATAAATATTTTAATCTAAATTTTCTGATTAATCACTATTTTATTTTCTTTTAGAATTCAATTATTACATTTGAAAACGCTTATCATCTCGTTTTCAGGGTAAAATACAGTAACGGTCGAAGAAAAATAGAACTTTTTTAGAAATTTTCTTTCTATTTCCATATAATTCTATTGACTTCTAAATATTTTGTAAATTAAAATGATTACATAAATATCCGTTATACAGGATTAGGGGGAAACAAAAATGGATGCAGCTTTAAAATTAAAAAAAGCTGGAGAGCAACAATCACCAAAAAAACATCCACCAGGATTATATTTGTTGTTCTTAACAGAAATGTGGGAAAGATTTAGTTATTATGGAATGCGTGGCCTTTTAGTTCTTTATTTAACAACTGCTGCCGTTAGTGGCGGATTAGGATTTGATAAGGCATTCGCAGTGCAATTATATGGTACTTTTACAGCGGCAGTATATTTCATGCCAATTATAGGCGGATGGCTAACTGATCATTATATTACGAGACGTCACGCCATTACTCTCGGCGGAATTATTATGGCGATTGGTAACTTTGTACTATTCTCCATGAATACAAAAACAGGACTATTCCTTGGATTAGTACTATTAGTTATTGGTAATGGATTCTTCAAACCAAATATTTCTACACTGTTAGGTGAATTGTATAAAGAAAATGATTCACGTCGTGACAGTGCATTTACTATCTTCTATATGGGTATTAACGTAGGTGCTTTCTTCGCTCCACTTATTTGTGGATTTTTAGCAGAAGATTTCTTTAAAACAAGCGTTGATGGCGTTATGGTTATGGGATATAAATACGGATTCTTAGCAGCTTGTATCGGTATGATTATTGGACAAATTGTTTTCAACCTATTAGCCCCTCGCTACCTTGGTACAGCAGGAACAACAGTTGTTGGTAAAAAAACAAAAAATCAACCTGCAATCGAAAAGAAACCTTTAACAAAACAAGAAAAAAATCGCACTTGGGCAATTGTAATTTTAACCTGTTTCGTAGTATTCTTCTGGGCAGGGTTTGAACAAGCTGGTAGTTCTTTAACACTTTATACAGATAAATTTGTTGATCGTACAATTTTTGGATGGGAAGTTCCAACATCTTGGTTCCAATCCGTTAATCCAGCATTTATCGTACTACTTGCACCATTCGTATCTATGCTATGGTTAAAACTTTCTAAATCAAAGCGTGGCGATTTAAAAATACCAACAAAAATGGCATTTGGTATGATTTTACTAGGTATAGGTTACCTTGTTTTAACATTAGCGGTTCTAAAAACTGGAAGTAATGAAGCTGATATAACTGTTAAAGCAAACTTATTATTCATCGTTATCACTTATATGTTCCATACAATTGGCGAACTATTCTTATCACCAATCGGTCTATCAATGGTAAGTGCAATTGCACCTGTTAAATTAGCATCATTACTAATGGGTGTATGGTTAGCTGGTTCAGGTATGGCTAACTGGTTAGCTGGTAAACTTGCTTCCTTTACACAATCATTAGGCTATCTTGAAGTATTTGCAAGTATCGGTATCATCGTTATCGTCTTAGGACTTGTACTTCTTCTCTGCTCTAAAAAAGTTGCAAGTATGATGGAATAACACACAAAAAGACGCTTCTAAAATTAGAAGCGTCTTTTCTATTACTTCTCCTCTAAAGCCGTCACGTTCACGTGAACGCTTTCTCCAGGATTAGATACATCATACACTTGAGCAACCCCACTCTGCTCGTCACAGCTCTCAATCCATACTGGTACGCCCTCATATGTAACGTCAATTCTACTTGAAGAAGATAAAATTTGTTTCACACGTTTTACATCCATACTATTATTCCTCCTTTTACTTACTACACTCCTTTCTATCTTCTCTTTTCTATTTAGAATATATTCCGTAAAGCAGCATGTTGGTTAATAGTCATTTCTTCCACACATGCTAATATTTACTCTCTTGTTACCTTTATGACAAATAAAAAAGACGTATATTCCACACGTCTTTTTCCATAATATTCAAATTTTAAGAAAATAATGTTTTTACAACTTCACTTACTTTATCATTATGAATTTGATAATACACTTCTAATCCTCGTCTTTCAAAGCGCACTACTTTATTTTGTTTTAATTTTGTTAAATGTTGCGAAACTGTTGATTGCGGAATTTCTAACACTTCCTGTAATTGTGTTACATTACAAGTTCCACGTTGCATTAGTTCCATTACTAGACGCAGACGCAATGGATGCGCCAACGCTCTTAGCATTTGTACATCTTCTTCTGAAATACGACATTCGAATTGATTTTGGCTCATAAAGTTCCCCTCATTTTCGTTTTTATTTTCTTTTTATTTATTTATATATCTGTTCTTATATTTCCTGTTACGACATAACTTTATCAACTTATAAAGCCGAAATTTTTTTCCATCTTAACCAGCAAAGAACTCAGGAAAAAATCCCTGCTGATTTTGAATATTATACTATATGATATAACGAAAAAGCAAAACAACGGACTGCAAATACTTTGCTTGCAAACGTTGTTTTATCAAGCTTTTTGTTATATTTTCACCTCATTGAAACGTACGGTAATGATATCGTAAAATATCATCTATAATTGATAACCTTTCGTAAAGTGGTTGGAGCATTTTTAACCTCTTTGTTACACTAAAAGGAATTTTCAGTAAAAAGAGCTAATGTAATATTAAAAATTGACTTATTGTTTTTTTAATTATTATCGTAATCACTTGGACTGTTATTCGAGACTTCTTATTAAAGATACATGATTTCCCTTTCCAACTAGATCAAATGGGATAAGCATGTCACGCCTATCAAATCTTAAGTATTCCAACACCCTATATACTCGATACCAAGACATCAGCTAATAAAAAGAATATGTAAATAATTTATACAATGCACTCAAATAAACTTGAGTGCGCTTTTTGTCTACTTTATGAACAAAGTATTTCTTTTAATACTATTATGGAATAATTATACTTTTTTACGTTGACAATAGTGTTGAAGGAGAATATACTAAGCATGTAAGTTGATTGTGAATTGTTTCACAAATAATGTGAATTTATTCACATAAAATAGATAGGAGTTGTCATCATTATGAGTACTTGGACACAAATTTATGACCCCTTAAACAATATTTGGTTATCTGCTCTAATTGCAGCACTTCCAATTTTTTGCTTCATTATTTGTTTAGTGGGATTCAAAATGAAAGGTTACATGGCTGGTCTTTACAGTGTAATTGTTGCTATTATTCTTGCTATATTTGTTTATAAAATGCCTACAACTGCAGCAGTAGCATCTGCCGGATTTGGTGTTTTATCTGGATTTTATCCAATTTGTACTATCGTTATCGCAGCTATCTTCCTTTACAAATTAACTGTTAAAACAGAACAATTCAATGTCATTCGTGATAGCATTTCAAGTATTACAAATGATCAACGTTTACAAGTATTATTAATCGCTTATTCTTTCGGCGCTTTCTTAGAAGGCGCAGCTGGTTTCGGTGTTCCGGTTGCTATTACAGCTGCATTACTTGTAGGTATGGGCTTTAATCCATTAAAAGCAGCGGGTATTTGCTTAGTAGCTAATATCGCTGGTGGTGCTATGGGGGCTATGGGTATTCCAGTTACAGTACCTGCACAATTAACTGAGCTAGATGCATTAACTATCGGTCGTCAAACTGTTCTTATTTTACCATTCATTAGTATTGTATTACCTTTCTTACTTGTTTCAATGGTCGATGGAATTAAAGGTATTAAAGAAACTTGGCAAGGTATTCTTGTAAGTGGTGTTTCTTTCGCAATTACTCAGTTCGTTGTAACTTACTTCTTAGGCGCTGAACTTACTAATATTTTCGCAGCAGTCATAAGTATGGTCGCTCTTGCATTATTCTTACGTGTTTGGCAACCAAAATCTTCTGCTAAAGAAGAAAAACAAGAAGAAAAAGAATCTCATACATTCAATCAAATTTTATATGCTTGGTCTCCATTCGTATTCTTAACTGCATTTGTAACAATCTTTAATTTAAAACCAATTAAAGCTTTATTTGCTCCGGATGGTCCATTAGCAAACTTAGTATTTAACATTCAATTCCCTGGTCTTCATAATCAAGTTATAAAAACTGCACCAATCACAAAAGCTGATACACCTTTCGCAGCGATTTTCAAACTAGATGTATTCTCTTCTACAACTACTGCGATTGTATTAGCAATTATCGTTTCACTTATCGTCTACCGTGTAAACGGCAAAATGATTAAAGAATTAATGATTGAAACAATAAAAGAATTAAAGGTTCCAGTATATACAATTTGTAGCGTTATCGCTTTAGCTTACGTAGAGAACTACTCTGGTATGTCATCTACACTTGGACTTGCATTCTCTTCTACTGGAAATGCATTCCCTATTCTTTCTCCAATCTTAGGATGGATTGGCGTATTCATTACTGGTTCAGTAGTATCTAGTGGTTCACTATTCGCACCACTTCAAGCAGTAACTGCCGATCAATTAAACATTGTTCCATCTACTCTCGTTTCATTAAACGTAGTTGGTGGCACAATAGCAAAAATGGTTTCACCACAATCTGTAGCAGTTGCTTGTGCGGCAGTTGGACTAGTTGGTAAAGAATCTGCTCTATTTAAAACAGTGATGAAATATAGTTTAATCTTCTTAGCTATTATTAGCTTACTTCAATTAAATGCTGTATTTAATATCTTTTAAAAATAAAACACCGATCCAAATGGATCGGTGTTTTTTCACATTACATCTTCTTATTCTTTAGTAAAGAAGCTCCAGCAATTTCAGGATGCGTCATTTCGAATGGATCTAAAATAATATCCAATTCTTCTTCTGTCAGTACACCATGCTCTAAACATAGCTCCCTAACAGATTTTCCTGTTTCAATCGCTTCACGTGCAATACGAGATGCTGCTTCATAACCAATATGAGGGTTAACTGCTGTAATAATTCCAACACTTTTCTCAACATATTGCTTCAGCAATTCTTCATTTGCTGTAATTCCTTTAATACAATATTCACGGAATACACGGAATCCGTTATTCATAATACTAATAGATTGAATTAAATTAAACACGAGTACAGGCTCCATTACGTTTAACTCTAATTGTCCTGCTTCTGATGCTAAGCAAATTGTATGATCATTACCAATTACTTGGAAAGCAACTTGATTAATTACTTCTGCCATAACAGGATTTACTTTACCTGGCATAATAGATGAACCTGGTTGACGAGCTGGTAATTGAATTTCCGCCAATCCAACACGTGGACCAGATGCCATAATACGAAGGTCATTCGCAATTTTAGACATATTCATCATACATACTTTTAATGCCGCAGATACTTCTGTGTATGCATCTGTGTTTTGCGTTGCATCAACTAAATGCTCTGCACCAACAAGTGGGAATCCGCTAAATGTACGCAAGTGTTTAACCACTTGTTCAATGTACGTAGGGTTTGCATTTAATCCCGTACCAACAGCTGTCGCCCCCATGTTCACTTCATATAAATGTTGGCGAGACTGTTTAATTCTTTTTATGTCACGCGCAAGCACTCGGCTATACGCTTCAAATTCTTGTCCAAGACGAATCGGAACAGCATCTTGTAAATGTGTACGCCCCATTTTAATGACGTGATCGAACTCTTTTGCTTTTGTACGGAAAGCAGAATGAAGTTCTTCCATTGTAATAAGAAGTTCTTCTAACATCATAAGAGTTGCAATATGAATTCCCGTTGGAAACGCATCATTCGTCGATTGAGCCATGTTCACATGCGTGTTCGGGCTAATTTTTGCATACTCGCCTTTTTCATATCCCATACGTTCTAATGCTCGATTAGCGATTACTTCATTTGTATTCATATTAATAGAAGTTCCAGCACCGCCTTGAATTGGATCCACAATAAATTGATCATGGAACTTTCCATCAACAATCTCTTGCGCTGCCTCTGCAATTTCATGTCCAATGTCTTTCGCTAAGTAACCAGTATCCATATTTGCAAGTGCTGCCGCTTTTTTCACAATTGCCATTGCCGTAATGAGTGACGGATGAATGCGATATCCTGTAATCGGGAAGTTTTCTACAGCACGTAATGTTTGTACACCGTAATAAGCTATACTTGGTACTTCTTTTTCGCCTAAAAAATCTTTTTCTATACGTATATCCTTCGTTGCTATCATTTTCATCACCTATACTTTTCATTCTAAATCCCTATCTAAAAAATTCGCCCTCTAAAAATACGAGTATCATCCAGAAGAATTTTTCAGTATCCACCTTCACTATATAGCACCTCTTTTGAAAGCGCAAACATTTAATTTTCTATATATAACTTTTATAGAAAATCATTCTTCTCCCTTCTTTATTTCTACTCGTTTAATTTGATGCATATCTTTTTCCAGAACTTTAAAAGAAAAGCCATGTTTCTCAATAATATCTCCTTCAGCAACGATTTGCTTTTGTACCATAATCCAGCCACCAATTGTATCTACATCATCAGCGATTAAGTGAATGCCAAATAAATCATTCACTTCACTAATAAGCACTTTTCCTTCTACAATTTTACACCCTTCACTTATATGCTCTATAGGCGGGTGTTCATCTTCATCGTATTCATCTCGGATTTCTCCAACAATTTCTTCTAAAATATCTTCTAATGTAACAATCCCTGCTGTACCTCCATATTCATCATACAACACAGCTAATGGAATGTGTTTTCTTTGCATTTGCAATAGCAAATCATGTATAGGAATATTTTCTAGCACTTCAATAACTGGTCTTGTATATGGCGTAATCGAGCATTCCTCCTCTCGATTACCATCCATATAACGAATAAATAAATCCTTTACATTAACCATCCCAATGATTTCATCTTTATCTTCACCGAATACAGGATACCTCGTATATTTTTCTTGTGCGATTATTTTAATATGTGTTTCAAATGGTTCGTCCTCATATAAACCTACAATTTCCGTACGCGGCACCATAATTTCCTTTGCTACTCTATTATCAAATTCAAAAATGTTATTTACATATTTAAATTCCCTTTGATTAATCTCTCCGCTCTCATAACTCTCAGATAAGATTAATCGTAATTCTTCTTCTGAATGAGCTACTTCATGTTCAGAAGCTGGATGTAAACCAAATAATCCGGTTACAAGCCTTGCCGAACCATTTAAAGCCCAAATAAACGGATACATTACACGGTAAAAGTAAATAAGTGGCTTCGATAATAATAAGCTAACTTGCTCCGCTCTTTGTATGGCGAACGTCTTTGGAGCAAGTTCACCAATAACAACATGTAAAAACGTAATAACTGCAAATGCAATAATAAATGAAACGGTACTTGCAATTGCAGGAGATAAGTGTAGTTTTAAAAACAACGGCTCAAGTAAATGTTTTATAGTCGGCTCGCCTAACCACCCAAGCCCTAAAGCAGTAATTGTAATACCTAACTGACATGCTGATAAATACTCATCTAAGTTCGAAGTTACTTTTTTCGCTGCCAATGCTCCTCGTCGTTTTTCACTAACGAGTTGATCAATACGACTGCTACGCACCTTAATAATTGCAAACTCAACAGCTACAAAAAAACCTGTTAATCCAATAAGGACGGCTACCATCAGTAATTTTAAAATATCCACATATACCCTTTAGCTTTCTTAGCTAAAGTTACACCTCCTTTTAAAAAGAAGTTTCACTTTAGTTTCTTCATTTACTCAAAAGCAACCCTATATAAAATTCACCAATTTCAAACCTCATACAATTCTAAAGGTAGACCGTCAGGGTCTTGGAAAAAAACAAATTTTTTTCCAGTTATCTCATCAATACGTATCGCCTCAGTTTCAACGCCACATTGACTTAAATGTTGCACAGCTTCTTCTATATTTGTAACAGCAAATGCTAAATGTCTAAGTCCAGCTGCCTCTGGGAAACTTGGCCGCTTCGGCGGATTTGGAAATGAAAATAATTCAATTTGATACTCTTGTCCTATACATAAATCTAACTTATAAGAATCTCTTTCCTTTCTATATACTTCATTTATCGCTTTAAAACCTAATATCCTAGTATAAAAATCCTTTGACACTTCATAATTCGAACAAATAATTGCAACGTGATGCACTTTACTTATATTCATGACTTCTCTATTCCTTTCTTTACCAAAGATGCATATTCTCCCTTGAAATGAAAAACATATATAGCAGAATATCTCTTTTAGGGGGCTTACTATGAAATTTATTACCTTTTTCGTGGGACTTATCGTTGTTTTCTTCCTTGCTTATATCGCTAGCAATAATAAGAAACATATTAAATTTAAACCAATTTTCATCATGCTTATTATACAGTTAATTTTAACTTATTTATTATTAAATACAGAAATCGGCCTCATACTTATTCGAGTCATTTCCAGTCTGTTTACAAAGCTACTTGAGTATGCTGCTGATGGTATAAACTTCGTATTTGGCGGTCTTGCCAATAAAGGTGAAATGCCATTTTTCCTTACTGTCTTATTACCAATTGTCTTCATTTCCGTCTTAATTGGTATACTACAACATTTCAAAATACTACCATTTTTCATTCGTTGGATCGGTTACTTCCTCAGTAAAATAAATGGTCTTGGGAAATTAGAATCTTATAATGCTATCGCATCTGCCATTGTCGGCCAATCAGAAGTTTTTATTACGGTAAAAAAACAATTAGCTCAAATTCCGAAACACCGTCTTTATACACTTTGTGCATCTGCCATGTCAACCGTATCTATGTCTATTGTAGGTGCCTATATGACAATGATTGAACCTAAATATGTAGTAACCGCACTCGTTCTCAATTTATTTAGTGGTTTTATTATCGTACTCATCATTAACCCTTACGACGTTAAAGATGACGAAGATATTTTAGAGATTAAAGGCGAAAAGCAAAGCTTTTTTGAAATGCTTGGAGAATACATTCTAGATGGCTTTCGCGTAGCCATCGTTGTCGGCGCTATGCTCATCGGATTCGTCGCATTAATTAGTTGCATTAATGACTTATTCCTCATTATATTCGACATTACTTTCCAACAATTAATCGGCTACGTATTTGCACCTATTGCATTCCTTATCGGTGTACCAAGTTCTGAAATTGTCGCGGCTGGTAGCATTATGGCAACGAAGCTTGTAACAAATGAATTCGTTGCCATGATGGATCTTAGCAAAATTTCCAGTACTCTCTCTACCCGTACGATTGGTATCATTTCTGTGTTCCTCGTTTCTTTTGCCAACTTTTCTTCCATTGGAATTATTTCAGGTGCGGTAAAAGGATTAAACGAAGAACAAGGCAATGTCGTTGCTCGCTTCGGCCTAAAATTACTGTATGGAGCCACTCTCGTTAGTATTTTATCTGCAATTATCGTAAGCATTATGTTGTAATTAGGTAAAATTTTATCATTTTCTTATCCCTATCTTTTGTATACAATAACGAATAGATGTCTTATAAAGTGAAACTTTAATCAGAGCGGGATTTCCCCTTCTGATTATTAGTTGAACCAATCGGGTATTAACGGGCAGTTATCTCCCGCCTAACTTCCTTGCATTCGCTGGACTTTGAGGTGGGAGTTTTACTGCCCGTTAATACGGGATAAATAATCAAGACATCTATTTTTTATACATGTACAATCGCTTTTATTTAGCGTACAATATTTTTTATGTGTTTGAATGCGCTTCTAAGATGTATACACTTTGATAGTTTTAAAGGAGAAAAAATGATGAAATCCGATATGAACAAAGATACTCGAGCCAAAAAAGGACACTCAAAGAAAAAACACCTACTTTGGTTCCTTCTTATTCCATTACTGATTATAGCACTTGGAGCAGGAGGCTACTCCTTCCATATATACAGTAAAGCAAAATCAATTTTAAGTAATGCCTATTCTGAACTTGGTCGCGGAGATAAATCCAGCAAACGTGAAAAAGCCGTTAAACCTATGACTGATAACATTTCCGTACTTATTATGGGTGTTGATGAAAGTGATATTAGGGACAAGAATTATGGGAAAGCAACTCGTACAGATGCACTATTACTTGCAACAATTAATAAAAACGATAAATCTGTTAAGCTTGTCAGTATTCCACGTGACTCACGTGTCTATATTAAATCACGTGATAAATACGATAAAATTACACATGCGCACGTATTCGGTGGTGTAGACAGTACAATTGATACAGTTGAGAATTTTTTAGACGTTCCGGTTGATTACTATGTAAAATTCAACTTTAAATCCTTTATCAAAATTGTTGATTCCCTTGGTGGTATTACTGTATATGTTCCAGTGGAGTTTACAGAACAAAATAGTAAAGATGAAGCAGAAGCAATTCACCTTAAAAAAGGACGTCAACATTTAAACGGAGAAGAAGCACTAGCACTAGCGAGAACTCGTCATATCGATAGTGATTATATGCGCGGTCAACGACAACAGCTTGTTTTAGAAGCTATTGCTGAAAAGGCATTATCGCTTAATTCCATTAATAAAATTGGTGGTCTATTAGACGCTGTTGATAAAGACTTAAAAACAAATTTAACTTTTGATGATATGATGACAATTGCCAAAAATTCAATGGGTTCAGACTTAAAAATGGACAAATTGCAAGTAGAAGGTATTGATAAATATATAGGCGGTATTTATTATTACGTTCCAAACGAAAAAAGCGTCAATAATATATCGACAACACTTCAAGAACATCTCGGTGTTACGAATAAAAATCAACATAAAAAATTATAATAAAAAGGCTGCTAGATCTTTCTAGACAGCCTTTTTATTATAATTTTCAACATATTTCTCATGCATATTGTGACAAAAAGAGACAATTATTACATCAGTGTAACAATTTTTATAAAAACATTACACGCGTAGTGAAAATAATAGTATACTAGTACGTACATAATGTTATTTTCATCATTTTTATACAAAAAATGTAATACATATATTTATACAAAAATTTCTGGGGGGAAATAAATGAAGCTAGGTAAAATACTGATCGGTTCTGCAATTGCTGGGGGCATATTACTTTGTGTAGGCGGTGTTAGTGGATATCAATATGTATCCAAACTAAATAATCAATTAGATACTACTGCATTACCAAATACTACATTTGAAGGTATTTCTCTCGATGGAAAAAATAAAAAAGATATTCAAGCAATTATTAATCAAAAGATAACTGAATTAGATCAAAAATCTCTTACCTACATATTCCAAAATGATAAACAAACTTACACATGGAAAGATTTAGGGATAAATTATAAAGAAAAAGATATTATCGACAAGATCTTTAAAGAACAAGAAGGAAACGCAATGAATCGTTACAAAATGCGGAAGCAGGCTGGAAACGGTGAATTGAAACGCGACTATAAATTAACACCTCAATTAAATACAACTACCTACGAAAGCTTTATGAAGGATAAATATAATGAAACATTAAAAAATCCTGTTAATGCAGAATTAAGTATTGAAGGCGCTACAGTAAATATTAGCCAAAGTCAAAATGGAGAAAAAATTGATAAAGGCAAGTTAACCGATTTAACGAAACAGGCCATTACTTCTGGTACATCTGACGTTACGTTGCCAGTTACACTATTAAAACCTGAACGTTCTACAGAAGATATACAGAAAATGGGGATTAAAGAAGTAATCGCTGAATATTCGACTCCAATGGCTGGTCGTAACGGGAATCAATCCTTCAACGTAAATAAGTCGGCTAATACTTTAAGTGGCGTTATTGTCGCACCTGATGAAACGTTTAGTTTTAATGGTCGCGTCGGCGTAACTGATGCTGCACATGGTTATAAATCCGCAGCTGTATATTCACAAGGTAAGGTTATACAAAGTGCTGGCGGAGGCGTTTGCCAAGTTAGTAGTACTTTATATAGCGCAGCTTTAAGGGCAGATCTAGGAATTGTTTCTCGAAGCAATCATTCTATGCCTGTAAATTATTTACCACTTGGGCAAGATGCAGCAGTAGCAGATTATGGTCCAGATTTAAAATTTAAAAACAATACAGGCAATCATATTTATATTCAAGCATTTTCAAATGGAGGTAGTATTACTACACGCATTTTCGGTACCAATACTGGTAAAAATGTTGAAGTTTCTTCTCAAGTAGTTAGTAGGACTGGTGATAAAATAACAGCCGTTACGTATAAAAAAGTAACACAAAACGGTGAAGTAGTATCTAATGGACAAATTTCAAAAAGCGTATATAAAAGCGCTCCAACACAATGAGGTACCATCAAACCAAAAAAAGGCGTGATCTACTCACGCCTTTTTCTTTTGCAATAATAATAAAAAGGTTGCAAGATGGTCTTTCGTTTCTTCTAAAGACCACATACGATTTCCTTGCTTCGCAACTAATACGCACGCCTCTTCCCAAGCGTTCTTTTTCTTCATATATAATAATTCATCGCGTAATTTCAAAACAATTTCTTCGTCTTCTTGCTCTATAAATTCTTCCATCACGCCTACTATTTCCTCTTCATGGATACTTAACGTGCAGTACGATTTGAGAAAATATTGTAATGTCGTATACATATTTACTCCCCCTTCTATTTATCAGATGGATAAGAAGTAATAATCTTATATCCTAAATCTCCTGACTTATCTCTCGCTAAAACAGTAACAGTTTTTACTAACTTGTCTTTTACATTCATATTTTTCTTTATTACCGTTTTACCAACCGGGAATGAATGAGTTGTATTTAATACGAGACGAGCCTCTTTAGAATTTTTCAACCAATCTTGAATTTCCTTATCATGCTGCTTCAAACTATCTTTTACAGCTTTCGTCGCTGTTTCCTTATCATAGTATGTACTTGCCGCTGATACTTTATCTGTCTTCAAGCGATTCTTCAAATCCTCTTCTGATTTGCCTACATGTCTTTCAATTGTATGACCATTTTTAGGCGGCCCTTCCATTTCATCTAAAATATTATCACTAATTTTTTCTACTGATGTCGATTGATTCCCTGTTTGTTTCTCTGTTTTTTGTTCTTTTCCTGCACATCCACTTAAGATCAGCATTAATGCCAATAAACTACTCAAGAAAAGACTACTTATTCGTTTCATCATATCACCTCTTTCATGATTATTATCGTAACTTCACTAAAAGTCAATTTCACAACAAAAAAACAAACACATTTTTAAAATTCCTCATCTATTTGCCATATTACCACCCTAGTTTCATTAAATCGCTATTTTCGACCCCCTCCATAAATATACCCCTATATTTTTATGATTATTTCCCAAGTTAAACTACCCATAAAAAAACACCGAATAAACCCTTTAAATAAAGGATTTATTCGGTGTTTTTTAATCTAGAAAAATATACCCCTACTTTCATATACCTAATACCCATATGAGGTATATGAAAGTAATTTTATCAACGTTTTCTACATTATGTAAATTTCCACTTGCCTACACAACAGAAATATGGTGTAATGCAAAAAAAGATAAAGGATTTTAAACAATGGCTGAAACAATTCAAAACTTCTTAACAGACTATTATTCAATTGCAATTCCACTTAGTATCTTAATTAACATCATCATCAGTCTTTTAGGTTTTATCCCTAGTATTTTTTTGACGGCTATTAACATACAACTCTTCGGTGTAACAAACGGAACCATTATTTCGATCGCAGGTGAGGCATTAGGAGCTATTATCTCGTTTTATATTTATCGTATAGGCCTTCAGAAATTCACTCACAGTAAAGTAAATAAGTATCCAAGGGTAGAGCGCCTCCTTTATGTAAAAGGTAGAGAGGCCTTTCTACTTGTCCTATCGTTCCGATTGATACCTTTCATCCCATCCAGCATCGTTACTTTATTTGCAGCTCTAGGTAAAATGTCATTACTATCCTTCAGTATTGCCAGTACAATAGGTAAAATACCGGCTTTATTGATTGAAGTATATTCGGCATATCATGTTATCAATGGAACAAATGAAGCGAAGTGGATTGTAACCATTGCAGGCGCTATTGGGTTGTTTTATTTGTGGAAAAAATGGAGAAAAAAATAAAGAAGGAGCCTATGCTCCTTCTTTATTTTTGAGGTATTTTATTATAACTATCCCTTAAAGCCTTAGTTTACGCCAACAGCACTATATGATTGCTTAACTGCTGCTACTTCTGCAGAGCTAGCACCATATAAGTCAGCTGCAGCTTGTACTAATCCAGCACGAGCTTGACTAAAAGTAGTAGATTGCGTGAAATATTGCGTATTTGCACGGTAATAAATCGCTCCTACTTTATCTTTACCAATACCGTTTACAGTAACACCGTAATGCGTACCACCATTCGCTAATAAATAAGCTGCTTTGTTAATAATACCGCTATTTGTATGAACGCCACCGTTATCACCAGTGCCAGTGTAACGCTTAGAATAATGATCTGGATCACCATATTTCGTTGGATCACTCATAGAGCGAAGTGCATCTCCTGCTTTACCAGGCGTATAAATATCTTCACCAATTTCCCAATCCGGGTTACGGTTATCATAATACTCTACTAATGTACCAAAAACATCTGAAATAGCTTCATTTAATGCTCCTGATTCATTTTGATAAATTAAATCTGAGCTATACTCTGTAACAGCATGTGTTAATTCATGACCAATTACATCAATTCCACCAGACAATGAAGTGAATGTTACACCATCACCATCTCCGTATACCATTTGAGAGCCATTCCAGAATGCATTATTATATCTACTTCCATAATGAACTGTTGATTTTAATGGTGCTCCTGCATCATTAATAGAGTTTCTATTAAATGTAGCTTTATAGTAATCATATGTTTTACCCGCATAGTAATGAGCATCTACTGCTGCTGCATCATACGCTGCATTGAAAACATTATCTGCATCTACCCATAATGTTCCCGGTAATGTAGTACGGTTTTTCGCATCATATGTGAAAATCGTTGCTCCGCGCGTATTATCTTGTAAATAGTAAGATGATGCAGATAACGTTGTATTAAGTGACTTCGTATCTCCTAATACACCTTTACCAGTACCCACTGCATTTGTTCCTGTTACAGGCTTTACAACCGGTTTCGCTTCTTGTTTAGGTGCCTCTTGCTTAACTGGTGACTTATCTTCATTTGCTACATGATCCAATTTATTATATTTATTTAATACTTTACCGCTGTCTGCTTCAATGAAATAGTAGTAGTTTCCTGGGCTTGGCTCTAAGAAGTTTAGATTCACAACGTATGCATATGTTGTTTCCTCACCGTTTTGATATACATATAAGTCCGCTTTTGGTTCTACCTCATATTTAGGTGTTACACCTAAATCTTTTTGCGCAATTTCAATTGCTTTTGCGCCTTCAATCTTATTTTTATTTTTCAACTTTTCTTTTTTGTCTAAATCAGGTGCAACTGTTCCAGACAATACTTTCAAAGAACCATCTTTACTTACGTGAGCTACTTGCGTAGAACCCCATACAGGTACTCCTTCATATACTTGTTGCATACGTACTACTGTTGAATCAGTTACACCATCTTTTTTCACTTGTTTCACTTTGAAAGAATCTTGCGCACTCTTTTCCCCTAACTTGTAATCACCTTTTGCTGCGTTTAAGTAATCAAACACAACAGATTCTGCTTTCTTACCAGTTGCCCCAGTTAAATCACCAGAAATAAACTCAGGTGACTGTACCGTCTCATTGTACTTCTTCGTAGAGAGCACATTTTTAGAATCCGCAAATGCAGATCCTGCCCCTCCAAACGTTGTAACTGCCATTCCTGTCGCTAACACTAACGCTAAACTTTTCTTTTTCATGAATCTTCCCCCTAATAAATTATTTTTTTGAAAAAGAGTAGTTTCATATTAGCATTATGTTTTCACTATTAATATACTAAAAATTCAAATAATTATTTTCTCAAGTATTGTAGAATTTTGGAGAACAAATATTGAAAAAACCCCTTTCCTGTTGGAAAGGGGTTTTTATTACGATTCAATTGTTTCAACTACTTGTGTTCCTTGCGTTAAAACATCTGGCCTTGACGAATATTGTTCAATAAACTGTGTCAAAAACACAACTCCAATAACAAGTCCTAAAAACATCACTTTTTTCATATTATTTCTCCTCCCCTTTTTCTAGTAACGAAATAGTTTTTTTATAATAACGACTACTCTCTTCGAAATTACGGATCCCTTCGAAATAATTCGCAATTTCTAAATACACTTGCTTCAAATAGATTAAATTACCTTCACTTTTAAAAAATGGTATAGCCTCTAATTCTAGAAATTTCTTATATTCATCCGATGTACGGAAATATTTATATTGTAAAATAATTAATAAATATAATGCCCTTTTATACTTTTCTTGTCGCTGAGCAATAGAAATACCTTTTTCTATCCACTGGTTCGCCTCATCCATTTGTTTTAAGTGAATACACTGTAATGCTGTATGATATAAAGTATCTAAGTAATTATCATCTTCATGTTGATGATATTGCAAACTTTTCAAATAAAATTCCTTAGCCTTTTCGTATTGTTGTTGGTTACCGTAGACTTCTGCAATATTACTTAATGCGATACTCATAATTGCCTCATTTTCAGAAAATGAACTCGCTTCACGTAAAATGCTATTGTACATATCCAAAGCCTCTTTGTACTGTCCTTGCCTTACAAAACAAATCGCTATAATAAATTGACAGTTTATCACATTACGGAATTTATACTCATTACGGAATCCCTCTATTGCAATGTTAGCAAAATGCAGAGCTTTATACGGATTTTCTAAATGACTATATGCTAATGCTAAATTATAATAAATACCATTCTCATGATAATTTAGCCCTTTCGCCATTTTTTCCGTTTCAATTAAACTCTCTAATCCTATCTTCCATTTGTTTTGTAAACAATTCAATAACGCAACATTATATGTGAATAACATTTTTTGAAACTGAGATAATTTCTTATACCCTTTTTTTAATTTATTTAATCTTTCCGCTCCATTATCAATATCACGCTTAATCATAAGATAACGTACATATAATAGCTCATAATAATTCATAATTTCAAAATCAGTTACTTGCTCAATTTCTTCTTGTAAATCAGCATATATTTGCTCAATTCGTTCTCTTTCTAAATGGACGATAGCTTTATGCCAATCCTCCAGCTTCCCCTTCACATCTTCCTCTACATCCCTCAAATCCGTCACGGCAATTTCTAATCTTGCGCAGAGCAATTGTAGAATTTCTTCTGATGCTTCGATCTTTCCATTTTCGATTTTACTTAAGTATGAGACAGAACAAATGCCCTGACATAATTCTTCTTGTGTCATTTTTTGCTGTAGCCGTTTGTAAAAGACTTGTTTGCCTATTTTTTCTAATGTTTGTTGCATTGTCCTCCTCCATTCTCATTACCCCCATTACTCTAATAATACATAAAATCTTGAGAAATATAAATTGATAAATGTTAATTTTCTAAAAAATATGCATTATTTCATTTTTTTCCCTCTTGACTCTACTTCCATATCCATTCTTTGCTACGAGCGGTGAAAAATTGGTATACTATAACCAAATTATGGAGGTGGTTTCGCGATGACTTATTATAAAGACGATAGCTATGCCTTACATACAGATTTATATCAAATTAATATGGCTTATACATATTGGAAAGATGGTATTCATAATCGCCGCTCGGTGTTTGATTTATACTTTCGAAAACTTCCATTTGAGAACGGTTATGCTGTTTTTGCTGGTCTTGAAAAGATTGTAGAGTACATAGAAAACTTCAGCTTTACCGAAAGCGATATCGCTTATTTAGCAGAATTACAATTTGAAGAAGAATTCCTTCATTATTTACAAAATATGAAATTTACTGGGACGGTTCGAGGTATGCAAGAAGGTGAAGTTGTATTTAATAACGAGCCTTTATTACGTGTTGATGCACCGCTTGGCGAAGCGCAAATTATTGAAACTGCCCTGTTAAACATTGTGAATTACCAAACATTAATTGCAACAAAAGCAGCTCGTATGAAGCACGCTGCAAATAATGATGAACTTTTAGAGTTTGGCACAAGACGTGCCCATGAGTTCGATGCAGCCCTTTGGGGCACACGCGCTGCCTTTATTGGTGGTTTCTCCTCTACAAGCAACGTACGGGCTGGGAAACGCTTTGGAATACCTGTAGCCGGCACACATGCTCACTCTTTCGTTCAAGCGTATCGCGATGAATATGTTGCTTTCAAAAAATATGCTGAGACACATAAAAAGTGTGTGTTTCTTGTCGATACATACGACACTTTGAAATCTGGTGTTCCAAATGCAATTCGCGTTGCGAAAGAGTTTGAAGATCGTATCGATTTTTACGGCATTCGCCTTGATAGTGGGGATATGGCTTATTTATCTAAAAAAGCAAGAAAATTACTAGATGAAGCTGGGTTTACAAATACAAAAATTATTGCTTCTAGCGATTTAGATGAATACACAATTATGCACTTGAAATCTCAAGGAGCAAAAATTGATGTATGGGGCGTTGGAACAAAATTAATTACGTCCTTTGAGCAACCAGCGTTAGGGGCTGTTTATAAACTAGTTGCGATTGAAGATACTGATGGAAAATTAAATGATACAATTAAAATTTCATCTAACCCTGAAAAAATTACCACTCCAGGACTTAAGCGTATTTATCGCATTATCAATCGAGTGAACAATCATGCAGAAGGCGATTATATTGCATTAGATTCTGAAGAGCCAGGAAAAGAAGAACGTTTAAAAATGTTTCATCCTGTTCACACGTATATAAGTAAATTTGTAACAAACTTTGAAGCACGCGAACTGCATAAAGATATTTTCGTTAACGGTGAAAGAACATATGAATTACCTGGCATATTAGATATTCAAAAATATAATGAACAGAGTCTCGCATTATTTTGGGAAGAATATATGCGAACTTTAAATCCCGAAGAGTACCCTGTCGATCTAAGTCAAGAATGTTGGGATCATAAAATGAATTACATTCAAACTGTTCGAGAACAAGTTGAAAAAAATATACAAAAATAAAACAGAGAAGCTTCTCCTTCTCTGTTTTTTCAATACTATATGTATCTTTGTGGAAAATATATTAAGATAATAAGACAAATATTTTTTATTTGTAAATTTTAATATTACGTTATTTATTTACAGAATAATATTTGTTATTATTTTATTGAGTCAATTTCAACAAAATAACCTAAAAAAGAGGACGCAACCTGCGTCCTCTTTTTTATAAATCTTTCACTCGTAATACACGCATTGCATTTAATACTGCCAGCAGTGTCACACCAACATCTGAGAAGACAGCTTCCCACATTGTTGCAATACCAAAAGCACCAAGTAATAAAACTAATCCTTTTACGCCTAATGCAAAGATGATATTTTGCCATACAATGCGTCGTGTACGTTTTGCAATGTTTACAGCTGTCGCAATTTTTGAAGGCTCATCAGTCATAATAACGATATCTGCCGCTTCAATTGCTGCATCTGATCCTAAACCACCCATTGCAATACCAACATCAGCTCTTGCTAATACCGGTGTATCATTAATACCATCACCAACGAAAGCAACTTTTTCTTTCCCATGCTTCGCTGCATCAATTTTTTCAATCTCTTCTACTTTTTGTTGCGGTAATAGTTCTGCATGAACTTCATCTAAACCTAACTCTTTACCAACAGCTTCACCAACTAGTTTTGCATCACCAGTTAACATGACTGCCTTCTTAATACCTAGTTCTTTTAACTTTTGAATTGCTTGTTTTGAATCTTCTTTTACCTCATCAGAGATAACAATATAACCTGCATATTTTCCATCTACAGCAACGTGAACTAATGTACCTACTGTTTCTGGTTGCTTAAATGTAATGTTTTCTTTTCTCATTAATTTCGCATTACCTGCAAAAATTTCTTTTCCTTGTACTTTTACGACTGTACCGTGACCAGAAATTTCGCTATAATCATCGATTATTTTTTCATCAATTGATTTTCCATATGCATTTCGAATCGACTGTGCAATTGGATGGTTAGAATACACTTCAGCAAATGCTGCATACTCTAATAATTCTTCATTTGTAATGCCTTTGCTTGGTTCCATTTTTGTAACTTTGAAGACACCTTTTGTTAATGTTCCTGTTTTATCAAAAACAATATATTTCACATCATTTAAAGCTTCTAAATAGTTACTTCCTTTTACTAACACACCACTTTTAGATGCACCACCGATACCTCCAAAGAACCCAAGAGGAATAGATACAACTAACGCACATGGACAAGAGATTACTAAGAACACTAAAGCTCTATAAATCCAATCAGCAAATGTAGCTCCTTCTAAAATAAGTGGTGGAATAAACGCCATAATCGCTGCTGTAATAACTACAACTGGAGTGTAATAACGTGCGAACTTCGTAATAAAGTTTTCTGTTGGCGCTTTTTTACTGCTTGCATTTTGAACTAAATCTAAAATTTTTGATACAGTTGATTCACCAAATTCTTTTGTAACTTCAATTGTTAATACACCATTTTGGTTCACAAAACCACTTAGTACATCATTTCCAACTTCAACTTCACGTGGTACAGATTCACCAGTCAACGCTGAAGTATCTACCATTGATGTTCCTTCAACCACTTTTCCGTCTAACGGTACTTTCTCACCAGGTTTCACGATAATATAATCGCCAATTTGTACATCTTCTGGTGATACTTGTTTCGTTTCATTTCCAACTTTTACATTCGCGTAATCAGGACGAATATCCATTAATGAAGTAATTGACTTTCGAGAACGGTTCACCGCAATACTTTGGAATAGTTCTCCTACTTGATAGAATAACATTACTGCAACTGCTTCTGGGTATTGCTGAATCGCAAAAGCTCCTAGTGTTGCAATTGCCATTAAGAAGTTCTCATCGAACACTTGGCCACGAGTTATGTTTCTTACCGCTCTCCAAACGATATCTCCACCTATTAATAAATACGCAAGAACGAATAACGGAATTGTTATCATTTGTGGTAAGCCAGCTAATGCAGCAATTGCTGTCAAAATTCCGCCGATCACTAATCGTCCTACCATCTTTTTCACATTTGCTTCACCATGGTCGTGACTATGCCCGTGGTCATGGCCACCCTTTTCTTCACGAACAACTTTCACATCTGGTTCTAACTTTTGAACGACATTTGTTATATTGGCTACAGTCGCTTCTAATTCTCTTTTATTCGCTACTTCAACTCGTAATTTCTTTGATACGAAATCAACAGTTGCTGCTGAAACAGTCGGCATTTCCTTAACCTTATATTCAATCTTCATCGCACAGTTCGCGCAATCTAAACCTTCTAATATAAATACTTCTTTTGCCACTTTTGTATTTTTTTCTTCTTGCACTTTAATGTGCGGTTCTAATTTTGTAACGAGTTGTTTTGCTTCTGTAACAACTTCGCTTTCTTTATTTTGTGCTGTCTCTAAAACCATTGTTTTTGTCGCGAAATTTACAGAGCAAGAATTTACTCCTTCTATATTTCCAACACCTTTTTCAATTTTCATTGCACAGTTCGCACAATCTAAACCTTCTAACATCAGTTTCTTTTTCACTAATGCTTCAGCCATCGTTCTCCCTCCTCGCGTTCTTTTTTTATTCTTCCTCGTTTACATGTTCAAACGCTTGCTCGAAGATATGAATTACGTGCTGGTCAGCTAACGAATAATAAACGACCTTTCCTTCTTTACGATTCTTTACAAGTTTCGCTTGCTTTAACACACGAAGCTGATGTGAAATAGATGATTGTGTCATTCCTAATAAATAAGCTAAATCACAAACACACATTTCAGCTTCAAATAATGCATGTAATATTCTCGTACGTGTACGATCGCCTAATACTTTAAATAATTCTGCTACTTTACTTAAACTGTCATCAGTTGGAATTGTTTGTTTTACTTGATCCACAACTTCTTCATGGATTATCGTTTGAGAACATGTCTCTTGTGGTGTTTCTACTTTATTTCCAGCCATTATAGCTCACCTCTTTATTTGAACATATGAACAATCATTCATATGTCTTATACCTTTATTATATGAGCGTCCATTCATATGTGTCAATGAAATCTAATACATTTTTTTGAACATTTCGTTCACATTTTAAAAAGATCTACACATATTTTCCGCATCAATTACATTCTCATACAAAAAAGGATGTACACTTTGCACAAAAGAAAAAGCCTTGCGCGTTCCCTAGACGCACAAGGCTTACTATACTTATATCCCTTTTAATTAAGCTTTTAATTAGCTTGTTCTAAATTATCCTGCGAACTTCCATCGTCTTTTAAATGACTATGCTTTTTCGAATATACAAAGTATACAACTACTCCAATTGCTAACCAAACACCGAAGTATATCCATGTTTTTAATGGTAAATTTACCATTAAGAATACACAACATGCAACTGAAATAATCGGTAAGATCGGTACAAGTGGTACCATAAATCCACGTTGTAATTTCGGATGCGTTTTACGAAGAATGATAACAGTTACACCAACCATGGCGAATGTTAATAACGCTCCAATATTCGCTAAATTCGACAATTCTTTTAAATCGATAAATCCAGCAATTAAAGCACTACCAATTCCTGTTAACCAAACTGAAAATGTTGGTGCTTCAGTCTTCTTGTTAATTTTCGCGAAAGATTTTGGCAATAAACCGTCACGGCTCATCGCGAAGAATACACGAGTTGTTGCATAAATGTAAGCGAAAATTACAGCCATAATACCGATTACAGCTCCAATAGCAATTACACCAGCCACTTTATCTTGTCCTACAACTTCTAACACATATGCCATAGCTTCAGGTACATCTAATTCCTTATAAGAAACCATACCTGTCATAACGAGACAAACTACAACATAAATGATTGTACAAATAACTAGTGAAGCAATAATACCAATTGGTAGATCACGTTGTGGATTTTTTACTTCTTCAGCAGAAGTTGCTAATGCATCAAATCCTAAGAAAGCAAAGAATACTGCTGCTCCCCCTGCGAACACTCCACTTAAACCGTAAGGTGCAAATGGTATCCAGTTTTCTGGTTTCACGTAGAATACACCAACTGCAATGAATAAAACAACAATACCAATTTTAATTAATACCATTATGTTATTCACACGTTTACTTTCTTTCGTACCTCGTGATAATAACCAAGTTATCACCAACGTAACAATAACTGCTGGTAGGTTTACCATACCACCTTGTGCTGGAATCGTTAGCAATTCTTTTGGAATTTCAAGTCCCAATCCACTCACTAAGTTATGGAAATAACCCGTCCATCCACCAGCTACTGCGGCAGTCGTTACAACATATACGGATAACAATGTCCATCCCATTAAATGGGCAACAAACTCACCAATTGTTGCATACGAATATGTGTACACACTACCTGAAACAGGAAGTGTAGATGCAACTTCTGCGTAACATAAAGCTGCAAATCCACAAACAATTGCTGCAATCATAAATGAAAAAATAACTGCTGGACCAGCATCTCTTGCGGCTACTAATCCAGTTAATACTAGAACCCCTGTACCAATTATCGCACCAATCCCTAGCATTGTTAGGTCAAATGCCCCTAGCGTTTTCGTTAAAGTTTTACTTTTACTTTCCCCTAACAATTGCGTAACGGATTTCTTTTTAAATAGGTTGGCCACGATGAATGCCCCCTTTTACCAAGAAGAGCTAAGAGGTATTATCTCTTAGCTCTTATCATGTTGTTTTATATAGTGTTCGATTTTGTTTTGTATAATGCTTCTATTAGCAAGATACTGTTTCTGCTTCTAGTAATTCTTTAGCACCTTTGTACTCTACACCGTGAGCTTCTGCAACTGCTTCGAATGTTACATAGCCATCTAATGTGTTAATACCTTTTAGTAATGCAGCGTTGCCTAGGCAAGCTTCTTTGTAGCCTTTGTTAGCAATTTGTACTGCATATGGTACTGTTACGTTTGTTAATGCAAGAGTTGATGTACGTGGAACCGCACCTGGCATGTTTGCAACTGCATAATGAACAACGCCGTGTTTTTCGTAAGTTGGGTTATCATGAGTTGTAATACGGTCAGTTGTTTCGAAAATACCACCTTGGTCAATTGCGATATCTACAACAACAGAACCTGGTTCCATTGATTGAATCATTTCTTCTGTTACAAGTTTTGGCGCTTTTGCACCTGGGATTAATACTGCACCGATTACAAGATCAGACTCTTTTACAGCTTCTGCAATATTGTAAGGATTAGACATTAAAGTTTTCACTTGATTTCCGAAAATGTCATCTAATTGACGAAGACGTTCTGCACTTAAGTCGATGATTGTTACATCCGCACCTAGTCCAACTGCAATTTTAGCAGCATTTGTACCAGCTTGTCCACCACCGATAATTGTTACTTTACCACGTTTAACCCCTGGAACACCTGCAAGTAAGATACCTTTACCGCCTTTGTTCTTCTCAAGGAATTGTGCACCAATTTGTGCAGCCATACGACCAGCTACTTCACTCATAGGTGCAAGTAATGGTAGAGAACGGTTTTCTAATTGTACTGTTTCATATGCAATAGAAACAACTTTCTTTTCAATTAATGCTTTTGTTAATTCTGGTTCTGGAGCTAAGTGTAAGTATGTGAATAAGATCAAACCTTCGCTGAAGTGTTTGTATTCGCTTTCAATTGGTTCCTTAACTTTCATAACCATTTCCATGTTCCAAGCTTCTTCAGCTGTATCAACAATTTTCGCTCCTGCTTCAACATACTGAGCATCTGTGAAACCAGATCCTAAACCTGCACCCTTTTGAATGAATACTTCGTGATTGTTACGAATTAAATGTACAACACCTGCTGGTGTCATTGCTACACGGTTTTCGTTGTTTTTAATTTCTGCTGGTACCCCAATACGCATAATGAAATGCCCCCTTATAATTAACAGAAAAAAGAAAGTCTTTTTTCTTTTTGTAATAATTAATAACTTATGTCCTTATTCTAGCATAACTTAAAAGTTATGAAAACGCTAACATACTATTTTTTTAAAGTTTATATATTTAGAATAGTGTAAATATATAAAACATTGATTCTATTAAGTTTCTCATTTCATTTCATTATCTATCACTCTATTTTTATTATACTTCTTCAAAACAAACAGTAATCTTTTATTATTCGACAATAATGTAACAATGTAAGAAACCCTACTGATGCCGTATACATATACAGTCATTAATTTACACAATACTTTAGAGATATATTCTTTTCATAAAAAAAACAGCTGCGGGCATTTAGCCAGCAGCTGGGTAACTTATAAATAACTTGGAAAATAAATCATCTGTTGTTTCAGTAATTTTATCAAACAAATCACTTTCTTCCGCCTCTTGCTCTTTTAACATCTTAATTGTTTTACGTGCATCTTCAGGATAATCGGTAATGATACCATCTACGTTTAGTTTATAATATCCCTTTAAACTTTCCATATCATTTACCGTCCATACGTAAATTGGCTTGTTTAACTTTCTTGCTTCTTTTACTAATTTCTTATTTAACATGTATTCTTCTGCTACATAAAAATCAGCTTTCACATTTTTTAAGTTAGCTCTACTCGCATACAGTATATATCCTACTTTTATATCTGGATTTGCCCGCTTAAACTCTTTAATAAGCGGATAGTGTAACGTTTGAATTACACATTGTTTCTCAAATTCATTATCTTTAATCGCTTTTAATACTTTGTTTACGAAATCTTTTTCGCCACCATGAAGCTTCACTTCAATATTGAGTTTGATTTTTCCCTTTGCCAGCTTAATGATCTCATCAAGTGTACTTATTTGTCCTGAAAACCCATCTTGACTAAGAGTAAGTTGTCTTAACTCATCCATCGTTAAATCTGACACATGAACATTAGCATTAGCAAGGCGTTTCAACTTCAAATCATGTATAACTGCTAATTCACCGTCTTTTGTTTGCAGTACATCAATTTCAGCGTAGTCTGCTTTCGCATCAATAGCCCCTTGCAAAGCTTCTTTTGTATTCTCTACACCTTTTGAAATATAACCACGATGAGCCATAATAATTGGTTCTTTATATGTGTTTGTAATAAAGGTCACAATGAAGGCAACAACCATTCCCGCAGTAATAATTCCTACAATATATACGCCAATAAATTTCCAACGATGTTTTTGGAAGAAACATTTATCTGCTTTCGTTTTCGAATAATCCAATCCTTCTTCTAATAAAACGTCTTCAACTGGAACTTTTTGTAAATATAATCGCGTAATCGCCATAATATAAAATGGTGTCACGATAAAGCTAAATAAATACAATGTACTCGTTAAAAATACAGACATTGTTGATTCCGCTAATAATGCAAATGTCCCTGCTGGGTTTGTAAATTCATATACTCCCCACAGACAAAGTAAATAAATTCCTATAAATAAAAGAAAGACAATTCCTACAGATATGAAAAAACCTACTAAAAAGAATAATACTTTAAAAAAGCTTTCTTTTACTAAGTTTGCACTTTTTCGTGCTGCGGTGCGGAACGGCTTTTCCTCTAAAACGATAATAGGTAAAACAAAGATCCAACGAAGATTTAAATAGGCAACTACAGCAAAGAAAGCATAATATCCAACTTGACCCATTGTTGTCTTAAATAGTTCACCTGTAATAAAATTAGGAATTTGAATCTCAGGAATCAATGCAGATTTATACCCCGTACTTAATAGTGGTAATAACACAACTGCGTACAAAACAAATCCTGGTAAGCAATATGTAAAAAGGGAAGGTAAATACGTTACTGTTTTATACAAAATCGGACGTAATCTCACCTTTTGCCTTTTATGAGCAAAGTACGAAATAATAATAAGCACCGCAAATTCCGTAAAGATAAGAAACAGTGCTAACAATGATAAAATTACGATTGCCAATATGCCGTATGGCGTCTTTAAAAACGCTAATAATTCATCATTCGTCGCATTTGCATAACCACCAAAATACAATAACTTATTAAAAATGATCCCAAATAGCGGGACAAATACAATCGCTGCTAATAATTTATAAGCAAGTTGAAAGGTTAATACATTCCAAAAAGCAAATCTAACTGTTTGAAAGGAATGTCCAATTACTCCTGGTATAGATAGTCTTTTACGGTGTTGCATATATTCCTCCACATTCTAAAACGATATTTGAGATGGATTCCACATTTCCATTTCTAATCCATCTTTTTAATAATAATATATTCCGCTTAACATGAACACTCTTATACATACAATGAAAAAAGTGATGGTTACTCCCCATCACCTTTTTCATCTACTCTATTTTTTCTCTAACCCTTGTCCAAATGCTTTCAAGAAGCTAAAACCGAATGTAATGGCTCTATTGATATCTGGATCTTTTAACACTTTAAAGAAATCCATCACTTTTGTTTTTTTACCACTATTTAATTCATCTGTTGCAAATTGTAATCCAGTGACTAAACTCGATGTGATTTGTTTTGTTACTTCTGGGTCAACTGAGGATAGCGCTTCCCCTGCCCCCATCATATTATTGAGTGCATTTTTAACTGGTTCACGATTTAATTGCTCCACAGCGATTTTTGAAACATCTTCCTTCGCAGCAAGTAAACTAATCGCCGCATCTAATATACCAGCCTTTTGCAACTGTGCTAAAAGCTGCATTGTTTCTTCTACTGCTTCACGATTATTAGATAGCTCATTTAGAAGTTCATCTGCTACTTGCTGTTTCTGTTCTTCCTCTGTTATAACTTTCTTTTTAATTAAAGTAATTTCTTTCGCCACTATCTCCGCCCCCTAGTCCACAAGTGATACGTATTGTTTTCTTTGCCACTTTTGCTCGATTTCAACACCATTTTGCGGATTACGCTTTTTATCTCGCGGGTTCGAAGATGGTAACGGGCGGTTTCCTTTTTCACGTAATACACGCATTTTCACCATCGTTTGTTTATACGCCGGTGTACACGTATAAATGTCTGTTGCCGTCCCAGTTAAAATATTAATTGCTTCTTCATTTATCGTTGCATGCATCGGTAAATATAGCTCTTTCCCCGTTACACGATCAGTAATAAGCGCTTGTACTTTAATTTTCCCAAATGGTGATGCTAATTCCACAAGACCACCATCTTTCACATTGCGCTCTATAGCAAGTTCCGGTGAAATTTCAACGAATACTTCAGATACTTTAGATAAAATACCAGCCGACTTATTCGTCATATTCCCTTCATGGAAATGCTCGAGCATGCGTCCATTATTTAAAAGTAAATCATACTCATCTGGTGCTACAACCGGTGGTATCCATTCATCTAATGATAGACGAGCAAGTTTATCTGGGAAGTTAAATCCGTCTACATATAATAGCGGTGTATCGCTACCATCATGACTACCCCAACATAAACTATTCCATCCTTCTAGACGGTCGTACGTTGCTTGAGAATATAATGGTGCAAGTGATGCAATTTCATCCATAATTTCACTCGGACTTTCGTAATTCCAATCCCCACCAAGTGCACGAGCTACTTTTTGTAAAATCCACCAGTCTGGTTTTGACTCACCAAGCGGCTTTAATACTTCATACAACCTTTGGATACGGCGCTCTGTATTCGTAAAGGTTCCTTCTTTTTCTAAACTTGGTGCTGCTGGTAAAATAACATCAGCAAAACGAGCTGTTTTCGATAAGAACATATCTTGAACGATAAGAAAATCTAAATCCGCTAAAATATGTTGCACATGGTTCGCATTTGAATCGACTAAAGCCATTTCTTCACCCATGACATACATACCACGTAGTTTTCCTTCTTCTGCCGCAAGTAACATTGCAATATTATTTAATCCTGGCGCTTTCGGAATAGTTGTACCATATGCTTTTTCAAACTTAGCACGAAGCGTATCATCTGATACTGCTTGATAACCTGGAAGCCAGTTTGGCAATGTTGCCATATCACAAGCACCTTGTACGTTATTATGTCCTCGTAATGGATATGCACCTGCACCAGGACGACGGTAGTTACCCGTAACGAGTAGTAAATTTGAAATTGCAGCGGACGTCGTACTTCCTCCTGTATTTTGAGTTACGCCCATTCCCCAAAGTACACAAGTACCATCTGCTTCATATACCATACGAGCCATTTCTTTTAGATTTTCTTTTGAAATCCCTGTAATTTTCTCTGTATAGTCCAGCGTATATTTCTCTACCATTTTGCTATATTCATCAAAATTCTTTACGTTTTCAGCTATGAACTTTTTATCATGCCAATCTTGATCAATAATATATTTCGTAATACCAGCAAGCCATACGTAATCCGTTCCTTGGCTCGGATGAATAAATAAATCCGCACGCTCTGCCATTTCATGTTTACGAAGGTCTGCTACAATTAGTTTTTGCTCGTGTAATTTATGAGCACGTTTTACACGCGTCGCAAGTACAGGATGTCCTTCTGTTGGATTCGCACCAACAATAATGACAAGTCCTGCTTCAGCTATATCTTTCACTGTTCCAGCATCCCCACCCATACCGACAGTTTTAAATAAACCATCTGTCGCTGGCGACTGACAGTAACGAGAACAGTTGTCTACATTATTCGTTCCATATATTTGTCGAGCTAGTTTTTGCATAAGGTAATTTTCTTCATTCGTTACTTTTGAAGAAGAAATAAATCCAAATGCATCGCTGCCGTATTCTGATTTAATATGCTGCATATTAGATGCAACCACTTCAAGAGCTTCTTCCCAAGAAGCTTCAACAAACATATCTCCTTGGCGAATTAATGGCTTTGTAATACGATCTTCGCTGTTTACAAAATCCCATCCAAATTTACCTTTTACACATGTGGAAATACCATTAACAGGTGCATCTGAAACAGGTTGCACTTTCAAAATTTGACGATCTTTCGTCCATACTTCGAATGAACAACCGACACCACAAAATGTACAAACTGTTTTTGTTTTATTAACTTTCGTCTTACGCATCGCAGCCTCTACTTCTGAAACCGCTAAAATACTACTATATCCAGGCTCTACATCCTTTACAAAATCAATCATAGGATCTAACACATCTGGTTTTAATCCTGTCATAAATCCAGCTTCACCTAACATTGATTTTTCCATCAACGCATTACATGGACATACTGTTACACATTGCCCACAACTCACACAAGATGAGTCATTTATGCTTATACCATGATCCCATATAACACGTGGACGATCTAAGCTCCAGTCTATCGATATAGTTTCATTAACCTGTAAGTTTTGACATACTTCTACACACTGTCCACAAGCAATACATTGATTTGGATCATACCGATAAAACGGATGTGACATATCCACTTCACAAGCACTTACTTTTGGCTCATACGGATATTTCTGTTCTTCAATTCCCATCATATGCACTGTGTTATGGACTTTACAGTTACCATTATTGTTATCACAAACAGTACAATACAATAAATGATTCTCTAATATTCGATCCATTGCCTCAGTCTGTGCCTCTTTTGCACGCTGTGACTGTCTTTCAATATGCATACCATTCTCAAGCTTCGTTGAACAAGCACGCATTAACTTTCCATCTACTTCTACAATACACGTATCACAAGTTTGAATTGGATCTACTTCTGGTACATGACAAATTTGAGGATGTTCCAAATTACTCTCATTAAATAATTGTAGTATTGTCTTTTCACCTGATGCTGAAAATTCTTTACCATCTACGGTTACACGGACTGTCTGTTCTGCCATAGTTTCCCCTCTCCTTACAACCAACTGTACAACATATTTATGAATCCGTTTTCATAAATAGATTACTGTACATATTTTTGAAACGCTCTGTCCAAATACTTTTCTTATGAAGTCGATTCTAGATGTTTATAAGGTATCACTACGAAAGCTTGAAAATTTCACTATTCTACATTTCTATTATATCGTATATATACAATAATAACCAAAATAATCTGATACCTTCCTTCTAATAGATGTTTTTATTTTTTCAATGTTTTATGATAAATGTGGGAGAGAAATACGTATAAAAGGGGAATTTAATATGGGGCCTACGCAAGAGAATTATACAATTGTACGCTATCAGTCTGGTACATTTTCAAAACAACTTGATGAGATTGTTACAGAATCTCCTATCACTATTAAAATAAATGGCGAAGAGTATGTAACAGTCGTATGTACACCAAATTACATCGAAGATATGGTAATTGGTTTTTTAATTTCTGAAGGAATTATTTCTTCCTATAAAGATGTTGGAGAACTATGGATTCAAAAAGATAATGGAATTGTCCATGTAACATCATCAAAAGTAAATCCGCTCTATCAAAATTTATATAATAAACGATATATCACTTCCTGTTGTGGAAAAGGTAGACAAGGTTTTATTTTCGCTAACGATGCTGCAAAAGCAAAAGATTTACATGATATACATGTGAAAATTAGTCCTGAAGAATGCTTTCACTTAATGAATACTTTACAACAATCTTCCACTACATTTCGCCAAACTGGTGGGGTTCACAATACCGCGCTATGTGATCGAAACAATATCCTCATATCAAGAATGGATATTGGAAGACATAATGCATTAGATAAAATATATGGTCATTGTTTGCGCAACGATATATCCGTTAAAGGAAAAATCATCGCATTTAGCGGGCGTATTTCATCCGAAATTTTACTCAAAGTTTCAAAAATCGGATGTGAAATTGTTCTATCTAAATCCGCTCCAACAAAACTAGCATTGCAACTCGCTCAAGATTTAGGCATTACAGTCGTAGGGTTTATTAGAAATGAATCTTGCAATATTTATACACATCCACATCGAATTGATGGTTATCAATCGAATAACTAAAATAACTCCTCGATCGAGGAGTTATTTTAGTTATAAAAATGTAATATATTAAACACTTGAATAGTTAATAAAGTTAATATATAATTTCATTACATAAAGTGAAACTTTAATCAGTGGGGAGCTTTATTTCCCGTTAATGCGGGGTAATTAAAAATAAAACATTATAGCATATATCTTTTCATTCTTTTACAAATTAAAAGAGACTGCTAACAAAACGCATATACAATCTTATACAAGTAATGGATTTATTTGAAATCAACCAAGGAGGTTACAACGATGGAAATTCGCTTATTAACGACAGAGGATGCAGAAATATATTTAAAAGTTTGTATGGAAGGTTTAACGAAGAACCCGGAAGCTTTTAGCTCTTCTTATGAAGATGTTCTTAAACATGAGGATCCTGTAGCTGCTATGGCAAAACGATTAAGCAATCCGGATAAGTATACTCTAGGTGTCTTCAAAGATAACGATTTAATTGGTATCGCTACTTTAGAAACAAAACCATTTATTAAACAAGAACATAAAGCAAAAATCGGTTCCGTTTTTGTTTCCCCAAGAGCTCGTGGCCTTGGAGCAGGACGAGCGCTTATTAAAGCAATTATTGAAAATGCCGATAAATTACATGTAGAACAACTTATGCTCGATGTTGTAGTTGGTAACGATGCTGCAAAAAAATTATATGAATCATTAGGTTTCCAAACTTACGGCGTACAAGAGCGTTCATTAAAACATAACGGTCAATATTGGGACGAGGAACATATGGTTCTGTTCTTAAATGATTAATACTTCAATATAAGTTTTCCAAAAGCACCTTTTTATTAAAAAGGTGCTTTTTTCATTACAACAATGTAATCTTCATGTCACCTTTATCGATCGTACCAAACCTTTCCATTCATTATACTAAAAATATAAAGTGAAACTTTACTTAGTGAGGAAATCCACCCTTAACTGCTCATGAAATGAACGTATAGCATTCAATTGATATGTAGAGGAGAATGTGACATGAAACAAAACAAACGAGCTATGCTTTTAATATTTACTACAGCGATTGTAACTTCTGGGTTAGCAATTTTACCTTGGTTTATTATATAGAACTATTCCCCTAATAATGAAAAAAGCTCATTGCTTCTTACGAAGCAATGAGCTTTTATATATTATAAAATCCCCAAAATTTTATTTACACAACTTATAATAATAACCATAGATACGGCAATGCACATGACAACCGTATTACGATCTTGCTTTTCTTTTTTTGAAATTTCTTCTTTTGGATTCATGTGTATGATCTCCTTTTAAAAAAAGTGTGAGATAGGAAATTTTTCTTATCCGATGCGAGGTGAATACGAAAACCCTCTCTATCTCACATACACAATAGAATGGAATTGTCATTTTATAAATAAAATGACATGACGTTATGTCGCAACATAGGGTATTTTGTGTCGCTACGTTTTCTATTATAAGAAATAGTTGTGCAAAACTAGTGCATTTTTTATGTCAATTACTCTGAGCGAAAAATAACTCTTCCACTCAATCACATAAAAAGAGTTTTTTATTATTTTCATGTAAACTATACAAGTAGAATGAACAGTTTGGGGTGCACAAGATTATGGTAAAAATTTTATTAGTAGACGATGAAGAACGTATGTTACGATTATTAGATCTGTTCTTAAGCCCTCGCGGCTATTTTTGTATGAAAGCTACCTCTGGCCTTGAAGCGCTAAAATTAATAGAACAAAAAGACTTCGATATTATTTTGTTAGATGTCATGATGCCAAATATGGATGGATGGGATACTTGCTATCAAATTCGTCAAATTTCCAACGTTCCAATTATTATGCTAACAGCTCGTAATCAAAATTATGATATGGTGAAAGGTCTTACTATGGGCGCAGATGACTATATTACAAAACCATTTGATGAGCATGTATTAGTTGCACGAATTGAGGCTATATTACGCCGTACAAAGAAAGATGGATTTGTTAGCTTCAATGGTATTGAGTGGGATAAAACGAAACATACTGTCACAGTTTATAATGAGAAAATCTCACTAACACCTATCGAATTTTCGTTACTTGGACTATTTTTACAAAATACAAACCGCGCTTATAGCCGAGATGATTTAATCGAAAAAATTTGGGGTTATGAAACAGACATCGAATATAGAACAATCGATTCACATATTCGCAATATCCGTGATAAATTACGCAAAAAAGGATTTCCAGTTGAAAATTACTTAGAAACTGTTTATAAAGTCGGATATAAATGGAAAAGTGAATAATTACTTCGGTCAGTGGAAATATCATACCACTGACCCTTTATTATGAATAAGGTATGGTGAGAAAATGAGTAAACTTTCACTTAAAATTGGGACATACTTTTTAATATTAGCCTTATGTATTGAAACAATTGCTTTCGTTTCTTTTTACAAAAGTATTTCAACAATGCGGATTGAGGAAGAAACACTTGCTCTTTTAGAAAAGGGTAATCGCTATAGTGACAAAATTACAAAACGCGCAAAGTGGAATACAATTGCTAAAGAAAAGAAACACGTCGAACGCGCTGAATACAATAAAAATCCTAACCGTCCTGTGTACCCAGAGTTCGATATCGCTGATGAGGCTGAACACTTAGTTGAATCAGAAGCAATCGCTAACTCTGATATAGCTATCATTATAACAGACGATAACGGAAAAATTATTTCCACTTCAGAACCAGTAACAAAAGCAATGCAAAAACAACTTACTTGTAAAACAGAACCTATTCCAAAAGGCGGATTGATCGTCGAAAAGAACTGGAAAAAATCAAAATTCATCACAACGGTAAGCCCACTTAACACAGCAGAGTTTCAAGGAAAGTTATATATGTTATTAAAAACATCTTTCTTAGAAAATATGTTACTTAAACTCATGAAGCAATTTCTTATCATTAGTGTTTTGACAATTATTTTAACGACTATTTCTGTCTTTGTTTTTTCTCGTGTTATTACTGAACCGCTTATCAAAATGAAGAGGGCAACAGAAAAAATGTCAAAATTAAATAAGCCAATTCAATTAGGTATTAAACGGAATGATGAACTTGGAAGCTTAGCAAAAACGATTGAAGATTTATCCAGTGAACTGACTTATATGAAAAAAGAAAGAAGCGAATTTCTCGCTAGTGTTGCTCACGAATTATTAACTCCATTAACCTATATGAAAGGTTATGCGAAAGTGGCAAAGAGAGACTCTTTAACGAAAGAAGAGCGTGAAGAATACTTGCAAATTATTGAGGATGAAACAGATAGTGTAACCGATCTCGTCCAAGATTTATTTATGCTGGTGCAATTAGAACAACACCAGTTTGTTATAAAAAAACAAACAGTGCTTCTTAGGCCATTTTTAGAACGAATGGTTGAAAAAACAAAAACTACATTAACAAATAAACAAATGCAACTCCATGTATATTGCAAAGATGATTTAGAAGTTTGCATAGACGAAAGACGTATGGAACAAGTTATGTTAAATTTATTACACAATGCTTATCAACACTCACTAGAAAACACAACTATTACGATACGCGTACTCATAGAAACAGATTCTTTTACAATAAGTGTAGAAGATGAAGGAGAAGGTATTCCTGAAGAAGATATTCCACATATTTTTGATCGTTTTTATCGTGTTGATAAATCCAGAACGAGAGCTACTGGAGGAAAAGGTATCGGGCTAGCTGTTGCAAAAGAAATTATAGAATTGCATAACGGTTCCATTCTAGTAACAAGCCAATTAGGAGTAGGAACAAACTTTATAATCGAACTACCTTTTGAGTAATATGTGTGTGAAAACACCAGTAGTAGTAAACACTACTGGTGTTATTTTGTTCATAAAATCAGCTCATATAAGCTAAGCTTTTGAAATTATTCTTATTTCAATATAAAATAAAGTGAAACTTTAATCCATGGAAAGGTTCACCCCATGGATTATTAGTTGAACCAATCGGGCATTTATAGGCAGTTATCTCCCACCTAAATTCCGCGCATTCGCCGAATTTTAAAGTTGGAGTCTTACTGCCCGTTAATGCAGGGTAAAGATACATTTGTCAAAGATTTGGAGGGTGATATAATTGGATATCCATGTATTAACAAAAGACGAAGCGGAAATTTACTTAGAACTTCGTGTAGAAGGATTAAAGCAAAACCCTGAAGCTTTCAGCTCTTCTTATGAAGATATTATTAATAAAGAGTGTGCGATTGAATATAAAGCACAAAAATTAGCACAAGATGAAAACTATACGCTAGGTGCATTTAAAGATGGGCAATTAATCGGGGTTGCAACGCTGGAAACGAAACCATATGTAAAACAAGAACATAAAGCTAAAATCGGTTCTGTATATGTGTCTCCAAAAGCACGCGGACTTGGAGCAGGAAAAGCACTTATTAAAGAATGTCTTGAACTTGCTAAATCTTTAGAGGTAGAACAAGTTATGCTTGATGTTGTTGTTGGCAACGATGGCGCAAAAAAACTTTATGAATCATTAGGATTTAAAACATTCGGTGTGCAAGAACGTTCATTAAAATATAACGGACAATATTGGGACGAAGAGCATATGGTCTTATTCTTAGATGAAAATAAATAATAAAAAACATCCTCTCATGTATGAGGATGTTTTTTACTTTCTTGTAACCCATGCCTTATGTAATAATTGAATCGCTTTCGCAATTTCTTCTTCTGATAAAATTGCAAACCCAAGTAAAACTACATTTCCAGGTGCAGTACCGTCTTCATAGTACGTAGAAACAGGATATATTTTAATACTATATTTTGCTGCTTCTTTAATTAGTTCTTCTTCGTGCATTCCATTATGCACTTTTAATAAAATGTGTAATCCCGAATCTTCTCCTATCACTTCAACACAATTAGAGAAATACCTCTCTATTTCAAAAACGAGTCTATCTCTCTTCTTTCGATAGACGACACGCATTTTATGAATATGTTTTTCCCAATAGCCTTCATTTAAAAATCTTCTTATCACTTCTTGGTCCATTCTTGAAACACTTTGTGTATAAAACAAATATTCCTTTTGATACTTTATAATTAAATTCTTCGGTAATACTATATAACTCATCCGTAATGAGGGTAACAAAGCTTTTGATAGCGTCCCCATATAAATAACTTTCCCCTCTGTATCTAACCCTTGTAGCGCTGGAATTGGCTTTCCTGAATAGCGAAATTCACTATCGTAATCATCTTCAATAATATACCTGCCTCCTTCTTTCTTCGCCCATTGTAAAAGTTGCGTCCTTCTTGTAATAGGCATAATCATTCCATATGGGAATTGATGAGAGGGAGTTACAAATACAACATTTGCATCGCTATTTTCTAAATCTGCCATACAAATGCCATCCTTATCTAAAGACAACATTTGAACCTTTTGTTCTCTCTGTTCAAAAACGACCATTTTCCTATGATAACCTGGGTTTTCAACAGCATAATTACTTCCCTTCAACAATTGAAAAAGTAACTTTACTAATATTTGTGTTCCCGCTCCTAATACAATTTGACTAGCAGAACAACGCACACCTCTAGATTCATACAAATAGTTCGCAATTTCCTCTCTTAAGCTCAATTCCCCTTGAGGGTGTCCAAGAAAAAGCAACTCATTATTATGTGGCTGCCATACATCATTTATAAGCTTGCGGTACATAGTGAAAGGAAAAGTATTCGTATCCACCCCTGTTTGAGTGAAATCAAATGTATAGTTCTCCTCCTGAAACGGTATTTCTTCTACTTCCGCTTCGCTTCCTTCTACATCAATCATGTGTTCAATTTCACATACAAAGTAACCTTTTCTCGATGCCGACTCAATATAACCTTCTGCAAGTAATTGCTCGTAAGCCGCTTCTACTGTATTCTTACTCACTTGTAAATAGCCCGCCAGCTTTCTCTTTGCAGGTAATTTTGTAAAAGCCGGAATCGTTCCATCTTTAATCTCTTTTTTTATATACTCATACAATTGCACGTACAATGCCTTTTTACTATTCATATTTAAATTAGGCGTTAATTCTAACATAATATCTGACCCCTTAATAAAACTAAAATCTGATACTTTTTACAGTACCAGAAGTTATATATAATTCCTTTTATCATGTCACACATAAAAAATCAAATACTCGAGAGGAGATGCATGATTATGAACAATAGTAGACGTATTGGACTCATTATGATTATTACAGGAGCTACCTTATGGGGATTATCTGGTCCAATGATTCAGTGGCTATTTCAACATACTAACGTATCATCAATTGATTTTTTAACAATTCGCTTGTTGCTTGCGGGAGTATTTATTTTATCTTTTTTACTTATAAAGAAACAAAACACATTTCAAATTTGGAAACATCCTAGATATTCTATACAACTTATTATTTTCTCTATTCTCGGGATGCTCGGTGCGCAATACGCCTTTATCGAAACGGTTCATATTAGTAATGCGGTCACAGCAACATTATTTCAATTTCTTGGTCCTGTTCTTATTACTATTTATGTTGCATTTGAGCAAAGAAAATTCCCTGTTTCTATGCAACTATTCGCAATTATAGCCGCGCTAACAGGGACATACTTTATTATTACAAACGGTTCGATTGAAAATATTATTTTATCAAAAGAAGCGATTATTTTTGGCCTATTAACGGCAATTGGATTTGCATTTTATACCCTTCATCCAGCTTCTCTTATTAAAGAATGTGGAACAACTATAGTAATTGGCTGGGGGATGTTAATTGGCGGCATCGCCCTGCTTATTTGCAATCGTTCGTTTGGATGGAGTCAGCTTTCACAAACCTTTACACCAAAAACTTTTTCTATGCTTATCCTTATCATTATAAGTGGCACTCTTTCTTTCCTTCTTTATATCGGTAGTCTGAAATATTTAGCCGCAACAGAAACAAGCATTCTATCTAGCATTGAACCACTTGTAGCTGCCATCGTTTCAATCGTTTGGCTGAATGAATCCTTTGGAGCCTATCAATTATTAGGTGGCGTATGTATCGTTCTTTCAGTTATTTTCTTAACAATGCCTCAAAAAGAGAGAGAACCAACCTTTTCAACTGAGCAAATATAAAAAATGTCAAAAGAGGTCGTACAAAACTTACGACCTCTTTTAACGTTTTAAAGGAATTGTCCTGCTTTCTAGCAAATACAATTACACTAACAATAAAAATTAGGAGTGTGGCACCATGAAAAAAATCGGAACTATGCTACTTTTCTCCTTTCTCATCACTGGATGCGCACAAGCACAGCCTGATTCAGAAGTACCTAAAAAAGAAAGCATCACAACATCATCCACTCAAGTTAACGCACCTTCCTTTTTTCATCTTAGCGTTTTAAAAGATGTGAATTGGGAAGAAGCTCCATCCTTCGTAGATGGAAAAATACCGTTAAAAGGCATTGAAGGAAAAATCGCAATGGCTGATACCTCTATTATCTCAAATGAACAAAATGAAATAATGTGGTACTTTCTAGATCCTGAAATACCAACTGGAAAATTGTCTATCATTGCGCTAAAACAAGGATCTGTCACTCCGGCGCCGGTACTCTTTCAAAAAGACACTTCTAAACAAACTTGGACTACTTCAAATATAGTCGATACTACAATAACAGAACTCCCTCTCGTAATGTCATTACCTTCATCTGGATTATGGATATTAAACATATATATAAATGAAAAATATTATGATCAGTTTGTAATTACTGCTGAGTAAAGTGACAAAACTAAAACACTTTCTTACAACAATGTAATTTCTACGTCATGTACTTCGATAGTTGAAGTAGCTCTCTTCTCTTATACTTAAAGTAAGAAATGACACGAGGAGAGATGAGAGATGAAAAAAATGATAGAAATAATCGTAGCAATAACTGAGGTTTTAGTAAATGGTAAACAAGTTGCAATGGAATTAAATGAATAATGAAGAAACATAAATAATTCTACATTTCTTCATTATTTTGATTTCTTATCTCAAAAAAGCAGTGCCTTTTTAGGCACTGCTTTTAGCTATTAATAAATTGGTATTTTCGTAATTTGCGCCACACCTGAATCAATGGCTGCTTTCGCTACTGCTTCCGCAACACTTGGAACAACTCTTTTATCTAATGGATTTGGGATTACATAATTCGCATTACGTTCTTCGTCCGTAATTATGTTAGCGATCCCATATGCTGCCGCTAACTTCATCTCTTCTGTAATATCGGTCGCGCGCACATCTAACGCACCGCGGAATATTCCAGGGAACGCCAATACATTATTTACTTGATTCGCATAATCCGAGCGCCCGGTTCCTACTACAGCTGCTCCAGCCTCTAATGCATCCTCGGGGAAGATTTCTGGAATTGGATTCGCCATTGCAAACACAATTGCTTTCTCATTCATCATCTGTACAAGTTCTTTCGTTAATACGTTAGGGGCCGATACACCGATAAAGATATCAGCCTGATGAATCGCTTCTTTTAACGTTCCATGCACATGTTCTCGATTTGTCTTTTTTGAAACTTCAATTTGCGCTTCGTTCATCCATGTTTCACCTTCACAAACAATTCCTTCTAAGCTAACTAACGTAATGTGCTTTGCACCAGCCTTTAATAATAATTTTCCAATCGCAATTCCTGCCGAACCCGCACCGTTAATAACAATTTTCACATTATCCATTTGTTTGCTAACAACTTTTAATGCATTAATAACAGCCGCTAAGACGACAATAGCTGTTCCATGTTGATCATCATGGAATACAGGAATATTCGTTTCTTCTTTTAATCGTTTTTCAATTTCAAAACAACGCGGTGCTGCAATATCTTCTAAATTGATCCCTGCAAATGTAGGCTCTAAATTTTTCACAAGGGTAACGATTTCATCCACATCCGTCGTCCCTAAACATAATGGGAAAGCATCTACATTCGCAAATTTCTTAAATAATATACTTTTTCCTTCCATAACAGGCATAGCCGCTTTCGGTCCAATGTTTCCTAAACCAAGTACCGCTGTTCCATCTGAGACAACTGCCACCATATTCCCACGTGCTGTATAGTCATACACCGTTTCTTCATCTGCTGCAATTGCTTTGCAAGACTCCGCTACACCTGGTGTATATGTCAGGCTTAAATCATCCGCTGAATTTACTTCTACTTTACTTGTAATCTCAATTTTTCCTACTAATTCTTTATGCAATAACAATGATCTTTCATTAATTTGATTTTCTAACATACTTATAATCTCCCCTTAATTTGACAAGCTAGCTATATGAATATAGCTAGCTTGTTTGATCATGAAAACATTTTTAATAAGATTGTCGCTGTTACAACCATTGCTGCCCCGCCTAAACGAGTTGAAATTTGCGCGAATGGCATTAATTCCATTCGATTTGAAGCTGATAAAATAGCAACATCTCCAGTTCCGCCTAAACCGCTATGACATCCAGTTACAATCGCTGATTCAACTGGATACATTTTCATCACTTTTCCTACAAGAAAACCTGACGCTACCATTGTAAGAACAACCGATGCACACACAACAACATATCCTACTGAAAGAACTGCCGCTACGTCTTTTAACGGAATATATAGCAATCCTAGTCCAACCATTAACGGCCAAGTTAAATTCTTCGAAATAAATTTATATAGATGGAATGCTCCTTGCTCCATTTTTGCCGGCATTAATTTAAAGTATTTCACAAGTGCTGCTGAGAAAATCATAATGATTGCCCCAGGGATACCGATGAACTTAGAAGCAAATCCTCCGAAGATGAAGAACGTACACGCGATTAATAAACCCGCTCCCATTAATGAGAAGTCAATTGGCTTCTCTGTATTTTGTTCTTTTAATAACTCTGCTTGATTGTCTGTTTTTACTAATACACCGTTACCACTAAGCTCCGGTTTCTTCTCACCTAAACGCTTCATATACCCTGCACTCACAATTGCAAACATATTCCCAATAATAGCTGCTGGAATAAGCTGTGATACAAACGTTGCTGATGATTCGTTTAAAATATCACTATAAGCTAGCGATAATGGTAAAATCCCTTCCCCAATACCACCACTCACAATTGGTACGATGATGAAGAAGAATGTTTGCTTCATTTCAAATCCAAATAGTGAACCGACCAATAATCCTACTGCTACAGAAGCTAAGGTCCCTACTACTAAAGGAATAAACATACGAACGAAACCTTGTACTAACACTTTACGGTTCATTCCTAAAATACTTCCGACTACTAAACAAGAAATATATAAATATAAAAAGTTCGATTTTTTCATTAACATAGTCGCAGCTTCCATTGAAGCTGGATTCATCCAGTTAAAAAATACAAGTAATGATGGAATAAATAACGAAAGTATTGCCGGACCACCGATATTTTTTAAAATTGGAATTCTCATCCCAATGTCTCCTAAGAAAATACCCATGATCATAATAACTGCAAATCCACCAATCATATCTGCTGGCAATTTATTATATACAGATGCCCCATAAATAATAGCAGCCAATACTACATATAACGGTAAAGGTATAACACCGATTTTTACATTCATAATTTTAGAAGCGAAAGATTCTCTTTGTACTTCATTTCCTCCAGGAAATGATACCGCTTCCATATCCTTTTGAATTCCCATATGGCACCCCCTTGTTTTCTTAATAACAATATTAAAACGCTTTCAATAGTAAAAATAGTTTTTGTAAGTTTTGTAATTGATTTTGTAATTAAAAAAAGTATAAGCGACTTATAATAAGTCGCTTATACGTAAAACTCTATTTTCTTTTGATCAACACATCTTAGTTTACTTACAGGTCTTCCCACATGTTGGTACATCATTTCGTTTTCTAACACTCCAATGTCAGTCAAAAACATTACATATTTTCGAATAGAAACTCTTGAAATCCCAACTAATTTTGCCATTTCATCTGTTGTAAACGCTCGTCCATTCAGCGACTCGATTTTCTGCCAAATTAATTGCAACGTTTGCTTCGTTAATCCTTTCGGAAGCTCTTTAGTGACAATAGGCTCTCTTTTTTCTTTTTGCAAAATTAACGAATCTAATTCCGATTGACTAATTTTTTGTTGTTCTTTCATGAAAGTAAGTTTTTCTCGATATATAGTTAATGCCTCTTTAAATCGTTCAAATGTAAATGGCTTAATTAAATAATCTACTACGCCATATTGTAATGCTTTTTTAATACTCCCCATATCATGTACAGCTGAAATCATCATAATATCGATTTCTTTTTCTTGGTTCCGAATATACATTAAAAGCTCAAATCCAGTCTCTTCAGGCATAAAAATATCAAGTAATACTAAATCTACTCGTGATCCCTCTAATACTTCTATCGCCGATTTTACGGAGTTAACTGCTTGAACAAGTTCAAACTCTCCTACTTGCTCTAAATAATGCGTATTTAACATTGCTACCATCGGGTCGTCTTCTACAATTAAAACTTTAATCATATTTGCCTCTCATCCCTACCTTTAGGTATTTCAATTGTTATCTTTGTTCCCTTTCCTACTAATGAATGCATATGAATTTCCCCATTTATTCGCTGTATACTTTCTTTTACAAGATACAAACCATAACCGCGGTTATCTCCCTTTGTGGAATAACCTTTCGTAAATAATACCCCTATTTCTTCTTGTATACCTTTTCCCGTATCTTGTACTGTAATAGTTAATGTATCCCCATATTGTATCTCAAGTTCAACTTGCTTCTTTTCACAATTCGTCACTGCCTCTAATGCATTATCAATTAAATTTCCGACAATCGTAATCAGTTCATGAGTAATACTTTCATCATCTATTTCCGGCATATAAGAATCTTCACTTATAATTAATTTTATATTTTTCTCTCTAGCATAGCTAAGTTTCCCGAGTAAAAAACCAGCAAATACTGGACTTTTTATTCTTTTCATAACTCCACCAATTTCATATTGATGCTCTGACACCATACCGCTTATATACTTCTGTAATTCTTCATACTGCTTCATGTGTGTAAGCCCTAATACGACATGCATTTTATTCATAAATTCATGAGATTGTGCCCGTAACGCTTCCGCATATAGTCTAATACCAGTTAATTCTTCTGCTAATTTTCTAATCTCTGTTTTATCACGAAATGTTGCAATCACGCCAACTATTTCTCCTTTTACATATAAAGGAACACGATTCGTTACAATCGTAATTCCATAAATATTTTGTTCTTCGTTTAATTGTACCTCTCCCGTTTGTAATACTTCTTTTATACGCGAATTAGGCATATACAAATCAACATCTTTACCGATAAAATCTTCTTCAAGTCCACTTTTCTTAAACAATCGCTTTGCCTCATTATTTATTAAAGTTACATTGGCCTCTTTATCTACAGCAATAATACCTTCCTTTACAGATTGTAGCATCGTATTTCTTTCTTCAAGAATTTTCGCTATCCTGTGAGGTTCAAGACCGAATAAACTTTTCTTTATATGTCTAGCTAGCAATATTGCTCCTATAATTCCGACTAGTATCCCAACTCCAACGCCAATATAAATGATATGTCTACTTTCCTTGACTCTCTCTTTTACATTATCTGCTGAAATACCAACGGCCACCGCTCCAAGTTGTTTACCTGTTTCAGAAAATACAGGTACAAACACTCGCATTGAAATACCTAAAGTTCCTTCTGCCAGCGATACATGTTCCATTCCTTTCAATACAGGTCCTTCATCTCCTCCAATAAAATGATGACCTATTTTTTGAGGATTTGGATGTGATTTTCTTATTCCATTCATGTCCATAACTACAATAAATTGAACACCTGTGTTTTTTAATATTCTATTTGTATACGTTTGGATTGCAGAAGTATCTGCTTTCCCAATTAAACCATGGATTACAATTGACTCATTCGCCACAATGTGTGCAATTGTTTTTGCTTTCTCTGCTTGGCTATCCTCCGTTGTCCGTTCTACATTATGACTAATTAATATATCTGTCACAAGTAAAGAAAAAATTACAACTGTACAAACTAACAATGTAATCGTTTTCCATAAATTCCATAGTCTTTTTCTTTTTTTCATCCCGTTAATGACTCCCCTAATTGCTGAATAGAAAAATAAGTAAGGTGATATTATTTTCACCTTACTTATCTGCTGTTATTATACTTTAAATTTACTAGTCATCGCTTGTAGTTCTTCAGCCATCTCAGCTAAGCTTTGCGAAGCTGAACTAATTTCTTCCATTGAATTTACTTGTTCTTCTGTTGAAGCAGCAACATTTTGCATACTAGCTGTATTTTCTTCTGCAGCTGCTGCAATTTCATCAATAGCATTTGTCACTTCATTTGCATCTCCAGCAATTCTCTTCGTTGTTTCTACCATTTGATTAACTTGAGAAACAATATGTGTAGTAGAACTTAAAATTTCCGTAAAACTTTCTTTCGTTTTTGTTACAACATCAAGACCTTGTTGAACTTCCCCATTCACATTATCCATTGCCTTAACAGTATGTTCAATATCAGCCTTAATTTCTGCAATTAAATTTGCAATCTCTCCAGATGATTCTCCTGATTGCTCCGCTAATTTTCTAACCTCATCTGCTACAATAGCAAACCCTCGGCCCTGTTCACCCGCTCTTGCTGCTTCAATAGCCGCATTTAAAGCTAATAAGTTCGTTTGAGTAGCGATGTTTTGAATTGCTTCAGAAATAGCTCCTACCTGCTTTGATTTCTCATCAAGAAGTTTAATAATAGCATCCGACTCGGATACCGATCTAGAAATAGACTGCATTTGTGTTGCAGTTTGTTCAACCAAGTCTTCACCCTCTTTAGCTCGCTCTCTCGCATGTAATGAGGAAATAGAAATGGATTCCGCACTTCCAGTCACATCTTGAATTGCTGTATTTACTTGTTGTAATGTAGCCGCACCTTCTTCAACACCTTGACTTTGTGATTCAGCCCCACCTGATACTTGTTCCATTGCAATTGTAATTTGATCTGTCGCATCATTTGCTTGCTGTACGCTCGCTGTTAACTCTTCAGCCGATGCCGCCACATGCTCTGCTGAAAAACTAATTTGAGTAATAATATCTTGTAAAGAGGCAGACATTTCATTAAATGAATTCCCTAATTTTCCTATATCATCATTTGAATGAATTGTAATTTTCTCTGTCAAATCCCCCTTACTAATTTTATATGCCGAGTCAGCTATTTTTCTTAATGGTCTTGTAATAGACTTTGTGATGAAATAAATTAATACACTACCAAATACAATAGCGATAGCAATGACAATAAAAGTCTTATAAAAAACTGGATTCGCAGCTTGGGTAATTTCTTCATCAAACATGACTCCAACTACTTTCCAGCCCGTTTTCTCATTTGTTGCAAAGATTAAATTCTTTTTATCATCTTGTTCTGTATAAGAAACATTTCCTTGTTTTTCTTCATAGATTGGTTTAACCCAAGGATCAGTAACTTTTGCACCTGGTTTTCTAGATGGATGACTAACAATTTGCTTATTTTGATCTAAAATAACTGCATAACCTTTTTCCCCAATGTTAATCATTTTGGAGATTTTTAAAATATTATCTAAATTTAAGTTAATTCCTATAACACCTTTACCATCTTTTACTTCTTTAGCAATTGTCACTACCATATTTTTTGTAGATGCTGATTGATATGGTGCAGTAACAATTACTTTCCCTTTATTTTCATTTGCTTCTTTATACCAATCTCTCTCTGTTGGATTATACCCATCAGACATTTGGATAAATGGTTCTCTTATAAACTTTCCCGTCTGCGTTCCAATATAAATACCTTCTACTTCTGGATGAAGTTTTATATATTGCGCTAATTTCGTTCTTACTATTTCTTCTTGTCCGTTTGGATATGTATCCTCTGTTAAAATGTCTGCAAAATATGCTGCATCAACAAATTTCTCTTCTATATTTTGAGAAATAACAGTATTTAAAATCGAAATATTTTCCTTTGCTTTACCTGTAATTTGTTGTTCAAAATTTGTTTTGGCAGTTTGATATGAAACACCACCGATAATAAGTCCTGGTATAGTTAAAATAAGAAAAAATGAAATGATTAATTTTTTCTTGATACTCATACATTTAACCCAGTTAAATATTTTTTGCATAATAAACCTCCTTTATGTAATGTGGATACTTGTGTAATTTTATACAAGTGACATATATAAAACAATATATAATGATAACATGTAATATTTTTGTCAATTATGCATTTTTACATATTCACTACTTCTAAATATTTAATTATAAAAAATAAGAGAACTTCAGCTCATATAATAAGCTAAAGTTCTCTTATTTCTTAACAAAAAAACACCTCTTATAATTCCTTACATCTCTTTCCTTACTAATTCATTTGGAGCTTTTCACATAACTAATCGCCTGACTCCCCATTTGTATCCACGCCTTTTCAAAGCTTTCTCTCGGTACTTTTACATCTAAACTATCACTGAGAGGATCTCGAATATATACAAATTCCTTATCATATCCAATCAGTACAGCGCAATGTTCATTATACGTAATAGAAACATCTCCACTATTTGTCTCCCATGTAGTGAATTCATCCTCATCTAGTGGCGCAAATGTTGCATTTGTAATCATGACTACCGGTTGTCCTGCCTTTACACTCTTATACATTTCTTCTATACCCTTCCCCGTTAAATCTACAGCTTTATTAGGTAAATACTTTTTCGCTAATTGAAAAAGCGGCCCATGATATACACCATATCCAGATTCAGAAAAGGTATAAATATTTCCTACAAATCCTTCATTCGGATTCCCACGTACACCATCGTTCATAAAATCAACTTTCTTTATTTCATTTGCTAATTTCATCTTATCCACTGTAATACCTGCGTATTGTAACATCATCGCTAAGCTCGTTACTTCACATCCTCTATCTAACTCTGGTAATTGCTGAATTAATGGTACATTTGATAAGATAACCTTCTCATCATTATTACTAAACCCCGTTCGTTTTTCACTTTGTATATTGAAGAATGTTAATTTTGTAATTCCATTTGTATATACACTCCATACTGCTATACCGAGTAAAGCCATACATATATACCACTTCCATTTCCTTATCACTCTCACACCCTTTTTAGTTCGTTAAATAAGAATAAAATGCGTCCGCATCCGTTCGAATCACTGGTACAAAATTTAGTTCTTTTCCTTTTTCAGGCTGATCTTTTTTTATTTTTTCTGCTAATTCTTGAACATTCATATTCGTTTTATCCATATTAAGCTCATCTGCCATTTGTAACACTTTTTGTTCATTAATTTCGCTTAATACTTGATATATATCTTTCCCATACAAATCGATATGATATTTTTTTGCTTCTTCCTGTACTTTTTGTTCGTACACTTCTTGCGCTAACTCTTCTATCTCTTTTCCTTTTTGTGAAATACCTAACTTCCCTGCTTCCTCTCTTACTTTCGTTCCATAGATTTCTTCCGCAATTTCTTCTATTTCTTTTCCATTTGTCGAAATGCCTAATTTATCCGCTTCATCGCTAATTTTAATCGTATTAATTTGAGTAATCAAATTTACAATTGATGTATTTTCTATAGATATGCCTAGCTTTAACGCTTCTTGCTTCACTTTTGTTTCATAAATTTCTTCTGAAAGAGTTCCAACATCTTTTCCTTCAATCGAAATTCCTAACTGTTCCGCTTCTCTTCCTACTTCTGTTTCATGGATCTCTTTTTCTAGCGTAATTTGTTCTTTCCCTTCCGTTTCAATACCTAGATTCTCCGCCTTCTCTTCTGTATGCACCGCATGTATCTTTCCGTTATTTAATTGTTCTTTACTGCGCTGCGTGTAATCTGTCTTTCCTTTTGATGTTTCAGAAGGAGAGGCACCCCCTAATATACTTAAACTCATTACTCCAATAGTGAATACCGTCATCATTTTCTTTTTCAAAATTAATTCCTCCCTCTTACACTTTCTTTTCCATCATTCCCTATACATAATCAAAATAACATTATGATTGATATAATCTGTTCAAATATCTTTTTATAATCACTTCTTCATGTGACGAACTTTCTGTATATAATACATGTTACAAATTGTTTCTTAACTTTCCCTTAAAAAAGACGACCTTGTAAAAACAAGATCGTCTTCTCACTTATATTCTTTGATTTTTAGGGAAAATCACGTCAAAACAAGTACTCTCTCCCCATTTGCTCTCTACTGATATTTTCCCATAATGCTTTTCTACAATCCAATTCGCGATTGAAAGGCCTAATCCCGCTCCTTCTGACGCACTCCTCGCTTTATCTCCTTGATAAAAACGGTCAAATAGTTTTGGGATGTCCTCATCTTTCACTCCTATCCCATCATCTTTCACTCGTATACGAATCGAACTGTTCGTTTGTGTACACTCGATTTGAATATGCCCACCTTTATTCGTATACTTCATCGCATTATCTAATAATATGACCATCATTTGATGAATTCTCTCTCTATCACCCATAAATGATATGTCATGTTCTACTTTCAATATCATCTCTTTTTCTTGATAGGAAGCAATTTCCTTATATGGATCTACTATTTCTTCTAACAATTTATCCATTTCAAATGTTTTCTTATCCATCTCAATTTGATTAGAATCTGAACGTGCTAACAACAATAAATTACTAACGAGCTTCGACAATCGTCTACATTCCTTTGAAATCGTAGAGATATCCATCGCCTTTTCTTCTATCGTAGCAGATGGAGATTGGAATAACACATCCGTTTTTGATTGAATAACTGCAAGCGGTGTTCTTAGTTCATGCGATGCATCAGAAACAAATTGCTGCTGTTTCTCCCATGAATTTTGAATAGGTATGAGTGCTCTGCCAGCTAGAAAAAAGCCGATACCTATCGCACATAGGCTTCCTATGCTACAACCTATAACGAGAATTAAAAATAAAGTGTTTAGCATCTCTTCTTCAGCTGTTGTATCACGTACAATTTGAACTATTTTTCCATCTTCTTGAAGCGCAAATGTTCTAAAATATCGTCCTTGCACTTCAATATCTTGTAAATCTCCTAACTTTTTTGGAGAAAACTTTTCCAAATTCTCTTCAAAAATAGACCGGAATTTATGGTTATTCCCCTCTACCTCCACTATTTTCCCATTCCAAGTTATTTTAGTTACACGCGGATCTCCAATTTTAATATTCTCCATACTTTTTCTTGGTGGTATTTTAACATCTGAATTTTTTCCATACTGAGTCGCCATTTTTATAGATTGATCCATTTCATTATAAATACGCTTATATGTGTACGAATAAATAATACTACCTAATACGCCTATTAATATGATAAATACTAATGAATTCAATATAGTCAATCGAATGCGTGTCTTCTGAAACATACTTCCCTTTTTCATTGTTCTTTTAATATATATCCAATACCTCGAACGGTTTGAATATCTTTCTGATAACCGAATGGCTCTAGTTTTTTACGTAAATGATGCACATACACTTCTACAATCGCTACTGTCGTATCTGAATCAAATCCCCAAACACGATCAAAAATTTGTTCACGCATTAAAATCTTCCCGCTATTTTGAACGAGATACTCTAGTAGCTCATATTGTTTCAACGTCAGCTTAATACCTTGTCCATCCACTTGAACGTCTTTATCTTTTCCGAACAATTCAATCCCTTTATAGCGAATGGTTTGCTGTGTCGTTAAACTACCACTTCTGCGTAGTAAAGCGCGAATTCTCGCTTTTAATTCAGGGGCCTGAAACGGCTTAACGATATAGTCATCTCCACCAAAATCCAACCCTTTCACTCGATCTTCTAAAGAATCTCTCGCTGTCAAAAAGAGGACTGGCGTTTCAATCTTTTCATCACGTATTTTTTGAATCACTTCAAAACCATCCATTTCTGGCATCATCACATCAAGCAAAATAGCATCATATATATTTTGTAACGCTAAAAATAATCCATCTTCTCCATTCAATGCTGTATCTACTTCAAATTCATCACGCAAAATTTGTACGATAGACTCTAATAACGAAGCATTATCTTCTACTACAAGCAAGCGCATATTCTCACCTTCCACTATATCGTTCGATTCTATTTATGATTACATTTTTGACTATTTCCTTCTAACGTTTTTCTCGATATAAAATTTGAAAGATTTATTATAAAAGCTCTTCCTTAAATTTTGCTTAATAAAAAATTGAAAGAAATAAGATTCTCCTTATCTCTTTCAACTTTTTACTACGTACACCTTTTTACTAGGCAATTCTAAACAATTTAGCTGGCCACCATATACAGCACCACCATCAATTCCTATAATACCGTTATTCCCAAAATACACATTACAATTATCATTTCCATGAAGCGTTTTTGTTTCCGTATGACCAAATACAACAACCTTTTCGCCACTATATCCATTATGAAACTCATTACGGATCCACATTAACGCATATGGTTCAGATTCAGAAACTCGTTTCAATGGCTCAACACCAGCATGTACAAATATATACTCTTCTGTTTCAATGTAATGATCTAATTCTTGAATAAACTTTACATGTTCTTTTAAAGCATGCGATTGTAAAATCGGTTTTTGGAAGTCCTCCTCATTAACTGCAATATCTTCTTCTACAAATCCATAGCTGTATAAAGTCTTATCTCCACCATTCCTTTTTACCCAATGGTTCCATGAGCGTTCCTCATCAGTCGTTAACGCTTTAATCATCATATCTTCATGATTGCCCTTTAGAACGAGGGCTCCTTCTTCTTTTAACTCTTTTACCTTGTCAATTACTGCACGCGCATTGGGACCACGATCCACATAATCTCCTAGTAAAATTAATTGATCCTGTTTTGTATCATATTGAGCTTCTTCCAATAACTGTTCGAACTTTTCTATTTCTCCATGAATATCACTAATAACAAGAATTCTTTTCATATTATCCCCCCTCTTTCTAATTATAGTTCAAAACGACAGAAAGTTCCGAATCATGATTTCAAATCACATTTATTACAAAATAGACTATTATCCTTACAACAATGTAAGTCTCTTGTCATTCAATTCGATAGTTGCAATTGCTATATTTCCTTATACTAAAAGTAAGAAATGAAACAAAAAACAAGGAGAGATGAGAAATGAAAAAAGTGATGGAAATTGTAGTAGCAGTGGCAGAGGTTTTCGTAAATGGCAAACAAGTTGCAATGGAGTTAAACAAATAATGAAAAGAGCAAGATTCATTCTAGACCCTTTACTCATATAAAAGAGATAAGACTTCTTCATTTTTTTGATCCCTTATCTCCTTGTAAAAAACCGTATCCTTTTTCAGGATACGGTTTTCTTTACAAACAAAAATCCCATTTACATACACATTACTGAATCCATCATACTAAATGACTTCTTCATTCTGTCTATCTAAATGAGATTATTTCGTACTTTTTATTTCTTTATCTTATTATTCCACCGGTTGTAGTTGTGGCTGTACTAATTCATTCGCTCCAGCTACCCTCAACATATTTGCAATATCTTTAAAGCCTCTTTTTTCAGCATATTGCAACGGCGTAATATTTTCCTTATTGGCCATATTTACATCTGCCCCGTGGTCAATAAGCATTTGAATTACTTTCTTATGATTTTCACTACCATTTCCTAATACAATTGCTTCTACTAAAGCTGTTCCACCACGAGCATTTTTATAATTCACATCAATATCTGTATGCTCTAATAATTCTTTTACGACCTCTACATGGCCACGTTCAGATGCTGAAATGAGTGCTGTTCCACCTGACTTAGTCGTTTCTTTCGTATTAACTCCTGCATTAATTAATACTTTTACAATATCCGTATATCCTTCTCTACTTGCATAAAGAAATGGATTACTTTGTTTCTCATCTTTAATTTCAATATTAGCACCTGCACCAATTAATGCTTTAACTGTTTCTACATGATTTTGATACGTTGCTGCAAGGACAGGCGTTTCTCCGTTGTCACCTTCTACGTTTATATTCGCTCCATCTTGAATCAACTTCATAGCTGTCTCTGTGTCTCCAAGAGTTGCTGAAAGTAACAACTGTTTGTCCATTAAATTTATACTTTTTTCTTCTTTAGATTCTTCCTGTTCTTTATGCTTTTCTTTTTTCTTTTCGTTTTTCACATGAACCGGTTTCGATTCTGATTCTTCCTGCTTATCGCAAGCCACTACCGTCATTAAAAGTCCTAATAACATACATAATAAAATTTTTTGTTTTCTCACAACTACAGCTCCTATGAAAGATAATGTTTTCTTAACCATTCCTCCATCACATACAATAACTCTTCTTGAGTACATTTATCCATAAGCCCTTTATATTCCTTCTTTAATCGGATTATCTTAAACTTATACTATGTTTCTCAACCTATTGGAATGATACGCCTGATGGCCTCATCATTAACATTATGAAGCAATTAGTTTAGCACGTTTTTACCGCATTTGTATACATTTCTAAAAAGTACATAAAGTGAAACTTTAATCAGTGGGAGGGTTCACCCCACTGATTATTAGTTGAACCAATCGGGCATTTACGAGCTGTTGATCTCCCACCTAACTTCTTTGCTCCTGCCTAATTTTGAGGTGGGAGTTTTACTGCCCACAAATAGCCGGGTAAATGATTGCTTTAGGTTACTATATTCCATTGTAACCGTTCTTCTAAAAATTTTACACCTTTTCTATATTTGCACCTGAGTAATACTAAAAAAAGACAACCCTACAGTTGTCTTTTTCTAGTATTAATGATGCCCACCATGATTCCCTGTTTTTGGTTTCCCCATCATTTCTTTATTCATTTCCCATTTATGCTCTGCTAGCTCTTTATACGAAAGAACTTTCCCCTTATAGTTAGATACAAAACTCTCTGCACCTTTTTTATTTTTAAATGAAATGACATTATAAGCCATTGGTGTCGTTATTGTTTTATCATATACGTAAGTAGCGTCTTCTAACGAAACCCAATCTTTCGAATCATAATCTCGAACAAATTTTTCTTTCGTCTTTTCGCCTGGATTAATCTCCATCCATTTATACATACAACCGATATCATCAAACTTTAATGCTTTTCCATTTTCTAAAATGATTTCTGTTGCAAATTGATTATCCATTACCCCAATTTGGCAAATATCACACTTATCATGTTTCTCATCAACTGCCACCGCTTCTGCTTGTTTCTTACCACATCCTACTATTGTAAATACAAAGAATAAGCATATAGCAAGCATCACATACTTTGTTCTCATTTTATTTCCTCCCTATACGTATCTTCCACAAGGAGAATATCAAAAAATTGTGTGAGATTTGTGAAAAAACAATGTTCTTTTTGTAATACATGGAAAAAAGATGTGTAGTCATATCTACACATCTCTCATCATTCACAACCTGTAATTAATAAATCGTCTTCTAACTTAACTAATAATGTCTCTGTATGAATTGGCTGCCCAACAACTACATTTACTAATCTTATATTTCCACTGATACCGACCGCAACTTTTTCAAGTTCACCGTTATTTTTTCGGATCATCATTAATTTTTCCCACTCATATACGTAAGAAGATTCATCAACAAAAATCTCTTCTACTTTTCCTTCATAAGAACTATAAATCTCTTCCATTCTCGTTTTCATATAAAATCTACTCCCTATTTCACACTTCAATATTTTCATCTTATTCTACCATTCTTACAGAGAGCAGCTTACCTTTTTAAAAATTCAAATTAACTACCGTGAACAAAATGAACAAAATAAAAATTATGCTTCTAATGATGTTATTTTTCAAATTATTTACCATTTGAATAGATGCCACTATGATAAACAAAAAAACTATTTTCTGAATTTTTATTTTATTTTGAAAGCGTAATCATTTTTTGGAGGGGGAAATCATATGTTAGCTCTACTTGGATTTGCGATGGTATTTGTCTTTATGTTTTTAATTATGACGAAACGTATGTCTGCACTAGTAGCATTAATATTAGTTCCAATTACTTTCGCATTAATTGGTGGGTTTTATGCAAATATGGGACCTATGATGTTAGAAGGAATTCAAAAACTAGCACCTACTGGTATTATGCTTATGTTTGCTATTTTATATTTTGGAATTATGATTGATAGCGGTTTATTCGACCCTGTCATTAGTAGAATTTTAAAATTTGTAAAAGGAGATCCTTTAAAAATTGTTGTTGGTACAGCAATTCTTACTATTATCGTTTCATTAGATGGGGATGGAACGACAACTTATATGATTACTGTTTCTGCAATGTACCCACTATATAAACGCCTTGGAATGAATCCACTTATATTAGCTGGGGTTGTTATGTTGGGGGCTGGTGTAACAAATCTTACGCCTTGGGGTGGCCCGACAGCTCGGGTTATGAGTGCACTTGGACTAGATGCATCAGAGCTCTTCACACCACTTATACCAGGAATGATTGCTGGTGCACTTTGGGTAGTTTTCGTTGCTTACTATCTTGGAAAAAAAGAAAGAAAACGTTTAGGAATTATGGATGTACAATATTTAAAACAAATGCAAACGATGGATGAGCAAGCTGCAACAGTCGAAGCTGCCACTCACAAACGTCCTAACCTTCTATGGATTAACTTTTTATTAACTGCTACCTTACTTGTCTGTCTCATACTAGAAGTTATGCCGTTACCTGTCTTATTTACAATCGCTTTCGCTATTGCTGTTATGCTTAACTATCCGAACTTAGAACAGCAGAAAGAACGTATTGCTTCTCACGCAGGAAACGTATTAGCGGTTGTTTCTCTCGTATTTGCCGCTGGAATTTTCACTGGGATTTTATCTGGAACAAAAATGGTAGATGCGATGGCTAAAGGTGTAGTAGCCCTTATACCAGATGCACTTGGACCACAATTACCAATTATTACAGCACTTCTTAGTATGCCGTTCACATTCTTCATGTCCAATGATGCGTTTTACTTCGGTGTACTACCTATTTTAACAAAAGCTGCTGCTACCTATGGAATTAGTGCGGCTGAAATGGGACGTGCTTCCTTACTCGGGCAACCTGTTCACTTATTAAGTCCTCTTGTCGCATCCACTTATTTATTAGTCGGAATGGCTAAAGTTGATTTTGGTGAACATCAACGCTTCACTTTATTGTGGGCAGTTGGAACGACAATGGTAATGTTGATTACTGGAATTTTAATTGGGATTATTCCAATATAAGATAAAAAAACAGTAGAGGACATATATCCTCTACTGTTTCTTTATGAACAAACGAGAAAATACCTTCTTTCTGGTCTCCCGACACTTCCATATGTAAGCTCCGCATGAACTTTCTTTCCTGATATTAAATATTCTAAATAACGCCTCGCTGTTGACCGGCTTACTCCTACCATTGTACTTAACATTTCTGCTGTAATTCCTTCTTCATTCACTGTTAACATATGCTTTTTTATTTTTGCTAAAGTTAAAGGATCTATCCCTTTCGGCGCATATTCTATTTCATTTCCCTTTACACCTCTTTGGGACCATAGATGTTCTATTTGTTCTATAGATAATTGATTATTTTTCTTTAACTGCACAATCTTTTTTTGATAACTTTCCAAACTTGCCTTAAATCGATCAAACATAAGCGGTTTTACGATATAATCTGTTACTCCACCTCGTAAAGCATGCCTCACTACATCTGTTTCCGATGCAGCTGTAATCATAATAATATCTGTATCATGTAAATTATTCCTAATATATGTGACAAGTTCCGTCCCTTGCATATCAGGTAAGTATACGTCTAATAAAACGAGCTGTGGCTTCACAAGATCTAGCCATTCTTTCGCTTGTTCTCCATTCGTTGCTGTTCCAATTACTTTAAATCCCTCAATCTTTTCAGTAAAACGACGATGAATGTCTGCAATTCGAATATCATCTTCTACAATCAATACTTCAATCTCCTCACCCATTACAATTCGCCTCTCTCTTTTGGTAATGCAATAATAAATAATGCACCACCTAAATCCCCTTTTTCGATTGCGATACTTCCATTTAAATCTTCTACTAACTCTTTCACTTTTGCTAATCCATATCCTCTCTTCCCGCCTTCTTTCGTCGAGAATCCTTTGTAGAATATGCTAGTAATGACTTCGTCATGAATCCCTGGGCCCGAATCCTCCACTTCAATTACGATTTCTTCTCCGATATCAGTTACAAACATCCTTACCTTCTTATCATTCTCTTCATTTCTTTCAATCGCTTCAAATGCATTCGTAATTAAATTTCCTAAAATGGAAACGACATAATTACTCTCAATGTGCGGGCTTAATTTGTCTAAACTACTTTCTCGATCTAGCACAAAATCAATCTTCAGCTCTCTTGCTCTATTATAGAATCCAATTAAAATTCCACCTAACCATGGATTTTGAATTCGCTTCATAATAAATTGAACAAAATCTTGATATACTGCTGTTTCCTTATGAATAAGCTCTAAAGCATCCTCATATGATTCTAGTTGAATAAGACCTGAAAGCGTATACAACAAATTGTTATATTCATGCGTTTGCGCTCGTAATGCCTCTGTATATTGCTTCGTCTGAGATAATTCTGCTGTTAACTGATCCATTTCAGATTTCAAACGTAAGCTCGATACAACGCCCGTTACTTTATTCTTTACTTTAATAGGTAGACGATTCGCAATCACAGCCTGCCCTTTTATATTTAATTGACGATCAAACTGTTCTTCACCAGTTTGAAATACATCTAGTATCGTTGAATTAGGAATTACATTTAAAATGAATTCTCCAATAATATTGCGTTGTTCATCTAGCGAAAGAATATCATAAGCTGCTTGATTGACTAAACTAATCATGCCCTTTTGATCAATGACAATAATCCCTTCACGTACAGATTGAATCACTGTACTATGCTCTTCATATAAAGATGAAATTTCTTCTGGCTCCATCCCAAACATCATTCTTTTTATACTTCCTGCTAAATACATAGAACCAATTATCCCAATTAAAAGACCTATTATTGTAATCCAAAATACACGCTTTCCATATACTTCTACCGCTCCATGAATATCATCAATTGAAAATCCAACAGACACCACGCCAATAATTTCATTTTCCTGATTACGAATTGGAACTTTGCCGCGTAATGAAGGGCCTAATGATCCAGTTGCTTTCGAAACGTAAGATTTCCCTTCTAATAGAACTCCTTTGTTATCTCCACCAACCATTACTTCTCCTATTTTATCTTTCTTAGGATGTGCATAACGAATCCCTTCTTTATTTCCAACTACAATGAAGTCAGCCTCTGTATCCATTCGAATTTTTTCTGCAATCGGTTGAATGATAGAAGCTGGATTTTCTTTTTGAAAAGCTTCTTTTATTTCAGGTATAGCAGCAACAGTTTTCGCAACATGTAAAGCTCGTTTCCCAATTTGCTCTTCTACTGTTTCAGACAATATGTAATAGAATAAATAACTCGTTAACAGAAGTACAACAAGAATAAGTGTACTAATAGTTAATGTGACTCTCGGCTGTAGTTTTAATTTTTTTAATTTCAAAACCATTCCCCTAACATAAATAAAGATGGAATTTAAAGAAAATACAGTTTTTTTACTCAATCATAACACGGTTACTGTATATTTCTTAATTTTTATCTTCATAAAAAAAGAAACGAAGTACAATTACTACTTCGTTTCTTAACGTTTGTGATTACACTTTAAATTTCCCAATCATTTCTTGCAATTCTTCTGCCATTTGCGATAAATGAACTGATGCTGCATTGATTTCATCTACTGAAGCTAATTGTTCTTCTGAAGAACCAGCAATATTTTGAACGCTTGCTGCATTTTCTTCAATCGTAGCTGCAATTTCATTAATAGATGCACTAACTTGTTTTGCATCTACCGTCATTTGTTTCGCTACTTCTACCATACTATCAATTTGTAAAACTGTATCATCTGTAGACTTCAATATTTCAGCAAAGCTTTGCTTCGTTTCATTTGCAACTACAAGTCCTGATTGTACTTCTGTACCAACTTGCTTCATAGAGCTTACTGTTTCTTTTATGTCAAATTGTATCTCTTTTACTAGTTTTCCAATTTCCGTAGAAGACTGTCCTGATTGTTCAGCTAGCTTTCGCACTTCATCTGCTACAATTGCAAATCCTCTTCCTTGCTCTCCAGCTCTCGCAGCCTCAATTGCAGCATTTAATGCTAATAAATTTGTCTGCTCTGCAATATGTTGAATCACCTCAAGGATTGCTCCAATTTGTTTCGACTTATCATCTAACAAAACAATAACTTTATCTGATTGTGAAACAGAATCATGGATTAATTGCATTTGATTCACAGTTTGTTCAACTAACTTTCCACCATCTTCAGCCTTTTTCTTCGTATACATAGATGCTGTGGATACTAATGAAGAACTATCTGCAACACGCTGAATCCCTTCTGTAACTTCTTCTAATAATGTTGCGCCTTCTTCAACTTCTTTCGTTTGTATTTCCGATCCACTCGACACTTGCTCTATTGCCTGTGTAATTTGTTCCGTCGCTTCACTTGTCTGCTTCATGCTAGCTGTTAATTCTTCTGAAGATGCTGCTACATGACCTGCTGAAGTATTTATATTAGAAATGACATGATGTAATGATGCCGCCATCTCGTTAAAGCTTTCTCCTAGCTGCCCAATTTCATCTTTAGAATGAACTGTAATTGTTTCTGTTAAATCACCTTCACTAATCTTTTTCGATGATATAACAAGTTGTTTTAACGGACTAATAATAGAAGCAATTATGAAGTAAATTAAAATCCCGCCAATTATTAATGAAATACCAATAACAGTTAGCGTTTTATAGAAAATAGGGCTAGCTGCTTCGATAATTTCTTTGGAAGGCATAATCCCTGCTATTTTCCATCCAGTCTGCTTATTTGTTATAAAGGTAACATTGCGATCATCACTATCAAGTTTGAATTTAAAATCACCTGTTTCCTGTTTGTACAATTCCTTCTCAAGTTTTTCTTCTATTTTGTCACCTGGCTTCATCGTCGGATGCGCTATTACATTTTTAGATTGGTCGAAGATTGCTACATATCCTTTTTTACCGATATTGACCATTTTTGAAGTATTTACAATATCATTAATAATTAAATCAATACCGAGAACACCACTTTTATCCTCATTTTGTTTTGCTATTGTAATAACAATATTCCCTGTTGTAGTTGATTTATATGGGGCTGTGATAACCACTTCTCCGCTTTTTTTCGCTGCTTCTTTATACCAATCTCTTTCGGTAGGATTATACCCATCTGGCATTTGAATAGACGGTGATTGAATAAATTGTCCAGTACTAGACCCCGTATAAATCGCTTCTATTTCTGGATGTAATTTATTATATTCTTCTAATTTATTTTGCACATTTTGAAGCTGATCCGTTCCATAACTTACTCCATTAAATAACTTTGTAAAATATACTGCGTCTACCTTTTTACCGTCTATCTCTTTGTTAATAACATTATTTAAAATCTTTACGTTATCTTTCGCTGATTGTAAAATTGTTTCATTAAAGTTTGTCTTCGCTTGTTGATAAGACGTCCAACCAATTACAATACTTGGAAGAATTAAAACAATAACAAATGATATAAGTAACTTTGCTTTTAAACTACTTCTCCTTAATTTCCCTTGAAGCATACTTCTACCCCTCCATACCGTTTTAAATGTAATTATCTCACATTTAATTTCTTTATATAAATTATACGATTAATATGTATCAACTCTTTGTCTCTTTTTCTATTAAAGAATTAATACATACTCTTTTCATTCTATATAAATTAAATAATTAAAACAATATATAAAAATGTATATTATTCTAAATATTATAATTCAGAGAAGAACCTCTAGTATCTCACTTACTAGAGGTTCTTCTCACTTTACTATTCTTTACCTTTTTCTACTTCTTTTTTCTCATCTTCTACTACAGATACAACAGGTTTATCATTTGATAATTGTTGTACCGCTCCCTTTCCTGCAAATCCTTCTAATAACTCTTTTAAGTCAATGCCAGAAGAAGCTTTTAATGTTTCTTGCATCGTCGCCATTAAATCAGTCGCATAACCCGCAACTTTTCCAGCGCCGCTATTTTTACCACCGCCGCCTGTATCAACAACTGTAATTTTATCAATGTTGCTAAGTGGGCTTGCAATTTCTTTCGCATAACTTGGAAGCATTTTAAGTACCATATCCATAATTGCCGCTTGGCCATATAATTCAAATGCCTCTGCAATTTTTTGTTTCGCTTCTGCTTCCGCTAAACCTTTTAATCTGATAACATCGGCTTCTGCTGTACCTTGTGCTTTTTGTACTTCCGCTTTCGCTTGACCTTGCGCTTTCTCAATTTCCGCCTTCGCTAAACCTTCTACACGTACTTCTTCTGCACGTGCTCTCGCTTCTGCTTCAATCTTATATTGATCCGCATCTGCCTTTTTAATTTGTTTTACTTTTTCAGCTTCAGCTGATTGCTCAACAGCATAACGATCTGCATCTGCCTTTTTCTTTACTTCTGCATCGTATTGCTTTTCACGACGCGCAATCTCTTTTTCTTCTAACTCAATTTGCTTTTCACGCTCAATGATTTTAACGCGCATTTGCTCTTCTGTTACACCTTGTTGCGCTTTCGCTTGTTGTAATTCATAAGAAAGATCCGCGTCTGCGCGAGCTTGTTCTTGTTCTCTCTTATAAGATTGTACTTTTAGTTCTTTATGTTTTTCAGCTTCAGCAATCTGTGCATCACGTTGGTATTCAGCTTCTTTCGCTTCTTTCTCAGCGCGAGCTTTTTCAATACGTGCTTCCTTTTCACGCTCTGCATTCGCAATTGTTGCATCACGCTTAACTGTCGCAATTTGCGGCTGACCAAGTGCATCTAAGTAACCGTTCTTATCCATGATTTCTTTAATTGTAAAGGAAACGATGCGAAGACCCATCTTCTTTAAATCTGTAGAAGCTACTTCATGCACCTTTTGAGCAAATTGCTCTCTATTACTATACGCATCTTCTACTGTCATAGAAGATAAGATAGCACGAAGATGCCCTTCTAAAACTTCTTTTGCTTCTATTTTTAACTCTTCTGTTTCTTTTCCTAGATATTGTTCAGCTGCTGTGGAAACTTCTTCAATTGTTGATCCTACTTTAATAATAGAAACACCGTTTACTGTAATTGGTACACCTTGTTTTGTATACGTATCACGTGTTCCGACTTCTAACTTGTAGTTTAATAGGCTTAAAGGCTCTGCTCTTTGCATAATCGGCACTACGAAAGTACCGCCACCGCGAATAATCTTAATCTTCTTTCCATCATCCGTGGTAACAACATTTTTCCCGCCCCCAAGCCAATTACCTGTAACAATTAACGCTTCATCTGGTCCAACTGTTCGATACTTCGTAATGAATACTAAAATGAGTAGAATTAAAATTGCGAGTAAAACTCCACCAATAATTAATGGAATCGTCATGTAAATTCCCCCTTATAATTTTGGTTTTTTTAAAGAATGAGTGATGTTTTGTACAAGCAAAACACCATCTTGGACTCCCTCGATAATAACCTCAGTTCCTTGTGAAATATCTTTTTTTCCAACTGTTTTAGCTGGGATTGCATTACTTCCAAATTGGGAAGAGATTAATACTTCACCAAATCCTTCTGTCGGAATTGTCGTAATGACTTCTCCCTTACAACCAACGAATTCATCCATACGTTGCACAGTATTTTGTTCTGCTTCTGCAATCGGCTTTAAAATTAGTATTTTCATTATGAATACACCAATAAAAGATATAGCAAATGCAGCCCCGAAAATAAGAATACTATTAAAGGAAAATAAATATTCTCCTATATAACTAAGTCCACATAACATGGCGAAAAAACTAAGTAATAAAGTAACAACGGATACCGATCCGCCTCCAAAACTAAATATGGATTCAAATATATCTCCAAAAAAGATATAAATCACAGTAAGTATAGTAGCAATAATAAATCCATATAAATAAATTGTCTCAAGTGGATAACCAAACAAAACCATTTCTTATCCCCCTCTCTTAAACAATCCCTTTTTTGTTATGTGTATGCCCCACCTCTTCCAAAGATTATCGTTCTTAATTTTCAGTTATTTATATTTTAAAGAAAAGCCTGCAGTACAGGCCTCTAAAAAAGAACAGGAGAAACCTATTGTGACAGGCTCCTCCTAGAAAATAACCGATATATTATATATCTATATAATATACCATTTTCCACAAAAAGTAAAGTTAAACATACATTGGAAAAGCACTTATTTTATCCCGCATTAACGGGCAGTAAAACTCCCACTTCAAAATTCGGTGAATTCGAGGAAGTTAAGCGAGAGATAACTGCCCATAAAAGCCCGATTGGTGTGGGCTAATAATCAGTGGGGGATGAACAGCCCCCCCACTGATTAAAGTTTCACTTTACTGATAATTTGTAAGTTCCATTGCCATTATCATATTTATATACATACAAGTAATACTTACCTGGTTTTGCATTAAAGTTTGCCTCTATATGATTTCCATTTGCTTGACCGTAAGCAGCATAATTTTGCATATCTGATTCATGGTGAAGTACCCATGTCATTCCGATTCCATACTCATTTAAAACGGAAATATCAATATCTTTCGCTGATGCTACATTAAATGTATAAACATCAGTGTAATCTCCACCGATAAGGCTACCTTTTATAGTAGTGTTTAGTCCAATACGATTTGCTTCCTCTGGGCGATTATTTGGTTCTGATTCTGTTAAACTTCCATCTTTAACCGTAACCGTTGTTTCGCTTTTGCTCTCTTTTCCTTTATCATCTTTTACTATTAACGCTACTTTATATGAACCTTCTCTTTCATATACATGTACCGGATTTACTTCTGCACTTGTGCTTCCATCTCCAAAGTCCCATAAATAAGAAACGATTTTTCCATCTTCATCTTTTGAGCCATCACTTTTAAATTGAATACCTTCTTTTACAAGTCCATTATAAGGGCCATTTATATTAACCGTTGGAGCTTTATTTTCTCCGTCATCTTTTGCGATACCGTGGAAGACTACATCATATTCAAATTGATTTGAGCTATTTACACGGTAATTAACGAAATATGCTGTAACAGTTTTGTAGCCACTCCATTCTTTTTGCGCCAGTTGTTCTAAAGCTTCATTTACTTTCTTACTCATTGCGTTCCAATCTTCTGACTCACCTTTTGTTACACTACCTGTAAACGTGCCTTCTAATGTAAATGTATTAAAGAATTGGGAGCTATGTTTTGTCATTTTTGCATCTTTCATCGGTAGCGTATCACTAATTTCTTTCTTCACTTCTGTTAATGATTTCGGTGCATGTTCAGCTAAATAATCATCTGCTACTTCCGGTACATTATATTTATCTTGATTATCGATTAGCTGCTGCATATACTCTTGATACTCTTTATTTAGTTTAGGATCTTTACTTAAAGTTTCACGATATACATCATAATTTTTCACGTCATTTGCACGAATTAAATCTTGAATTTTATCAAACGTTTCAAATTGATGTGTATATAAGTAAGACTGTAATGCAAATGAGTAGTTATAGAAATCCCAAGAGCCATATTTAGCAAATAATGTTCGCTCTGCTGTATAACGGCTTGCAGGATCAGATGATAATCCACTAATGATACTCTTTCTCGGCACTACATTATTTGTTCGAGTAGACCCTGCGAAAAACTCTGCATTTCCTTCTTGGAACCAAGTTAACCTTTCATTTTGATACATATCTCCTCTTCCGAATAAACCTGGTACTTCATATCTCCCTTGAAGATAATGAGTAAACTCATGACGGAATAACTCTTCTAAACTATAAATGCTTTGTTCTGGCGTGCGCTCATATGTAAAGAATGTTCCTGTTTCTTCAATATAAATTCCACCGTTATTTGTTTCGTATCCATACAGTTGTCTATTTAACTGGTACTCTTCTGGGCTGTTATAAATTACTATCGTTAATATATCATCTGCATTGCCCGGCTCTAACGCTTTGTCATTCCCAATTACACGATGATACTGTGCTTTTACTTCCTTTGCAGCCCAGTATAGTCTCTTAATTTTTTCTTCCGATACTTTATCTCCTGTTTTAAATACGATAGATCCATTATCAAATGTATACGTTTTTGGTAAGTACTGCTCTTTTCCTTCTTTACGTATTTTCTCTAAATCTACTGTATTCCCGCTATAATCTTTTCCATTATAATTTGTTGTAATTTGTTCTACTGCGACAAAGTACGGCTCACTTAAGCGCGGATACATATGCATTGCTTGTGTAACAACTTCTAAACCTTTATTTGGATTACTGTGAAACTTCCCTAAACGACTTGCAAAATAAATTCCATTATTAACGAGCCACTTATTTTCTTGTGTTACTTCATTTAGAAGAGCGATACGATTTATTTCATTAATAAACCCATCTACTTTCCCGTACCACATCGTTTCATTCGCTTCTTTACGAGCTTCAATTAAGTAAGACTGTATATCATAGTCAATCCCTTGCATGATATCGTATATTGCTTGTCCCTTCATTCGATCATTTACATACGTAGTAAAATTATCATTGTATTGCTTTAAAATATTCGATGCGTATTGAACTGTTTCAACATCGCTTGAAGCATTACTAATTAATTTACCGTATGCAGATACGACTGTATCTTGTTCAGCTGTACCAAGCTTAAAGTTTGGATTTTTTGCGATTGCTTTTAAAGCAGGTAAACATTTGTCCTGGAAGCTTCTTTCATTTAATTCACTTAACTCGTTATTATAAAATGCCAGATAAAAAGCTGAACGTAACACTTCCGTAAACGTTTGAATTCCTTTTGAATCATCTTTCGTAAATGTACTACCCCGATGAGCTAATTCATCTATAACGACTTGCATTTTCCCTTTATCTTTATAAAAAGCTTTTGTATCTTCATTAAACTGGAATAAGTCTGTAATTTGATGCCACTTAATACTGCCTAACGTTTCAACTAATTCTTGATTATTCATTTTGTTTAAATCAGCCATTGAATAGCTTTCTTTAACTTGCTTTACTGTCGCTTTGTTCGTAATAGATGCTGGTCGCTGTGAAAAGTCTCCTACTTTTAACCGTTCTTGAAACGATAATGTTTCCTCCGCTTTAGAAACGTGTCCAATCTCATCTACTGGTTTTTCAATTCCAACTGGTTTCGTTTTCAACACATTATACGGTACTTTTTCTTCCGCTGATACAGGAGCTTGAAGCGCCCCTAATGATAGAGCCATTGTACTAATGCTAAGCATAACTTTATTGATCTTTGATTTCTTGTTCATATCCTTGCCCCCTATTCAAATATTCCATTCACGAATTTAACATAAAATCTGGATACAACAATATAAAATGCAATATTTCATATTATTTCTCCCCATATTTTGTACATATCGTGAACAACCTTACCTTTATCCCGCATTAACGGGCAGTAAGACCCCCACCTCAAAATTCAAGGGAAGCAAAGAAGTTAGGTGGGGGATCAACTGCCCGTAAAAGCCCGATTGGTTCAACTAATAATCAGTGGGGGATGAACAAAACCCCCACTGATTAAAGTTTCACTTTATCTAACCTCCAATAGTTATGAATCTATAGCGATTAAACTGTCCTTTTACATGTTTTAAAAAACGAATTTTTTGACAATTAAACCTTTAATTGTTATGGTTAATATAATTGTTAACTTTATTAAACAAGGGTGGGATTCTATGATAAAAAAAGAAAACAGTGTATTTTATATCTCCATCTTGCTTACAACATTATTCATCATATGGGGAATTACCCCGGCAAGTTGGATACAAGGCTATGATTTACAAAGTGTTACATCTTCCTTAAACTCGTTTATCCTCAATAAATTTGGGTGGTTTTACTCTTTACTTATGACCGCAATGATTATTTTAGCTACTTATTTAGCATTTTCTAAGTACGGTTCCATTCGTCTTAGTAAAGATGGAGAAAAACCAAAGTATAGTTATCCATCTTGGTTATCTATGTTGTTTGGAGCAGGAATGGGAATCGGACTCCTCTTTTATGGAATCACTGAACCGATTTCACATTTTACAGATCCATTAACAGGAAAAGCAGGCACAGAAGAAAGCGCCAAGCTCGCTATGCAATATTCATTTTTCCACTGGGGCCTCTTTCCATGGGCACTATACGCAATGGTTGCTTTAACAATTGCATATTTCACATTCCGCAAACAAAAAGGTAGCACAATTGGTGCTACAGTTACTCCATTATTTAATCGATCGAAAAATTCTCCTATCGGAAAAACAGTCGATATTTTAGCTGTTTTAGCCACAGTATTTGGTATTGTACCATCTGTTGGGATCGGTGCTCAACAAATCGCCGGAGGATTAAGCTATTTATTCCCTTCTATTCATAACACTCTACTTACACAGCTCGTACTTATCGCCATCTTCGCTGTTTTATATTTAACGAGTGCACAAACTGGCTTAGATCGTGGGATTAAATATTTGAGTAACTTAAATTTCTCTCTTGCAGGTATTTTACTCGTCTCTTTTTTACTTTTAGGACCAACTGTATTTATTATGAAATATTTCACATCTACACTCGGTTCTTATATCGGAGCTTTACCTAGTATGGGATTAAATTTAGGAGCATTTAATGAAAAATCTTCTTCTTGGATTGAAAACTGGACTATTTTCTATTGGGGATGGTGGATCTCTTGGTCTCCATTCGTCGGTACATTCATCGCCCGTATTTCTAAAGGGCGCACAATAAAAGAATTTATTTTTGGAGTTGTATTAGTCCCAACTCTCATCTGTACATTTTGGTTTACAGTATTTGGCGGCACCGCTATCCATATGGAAATGTTCCAATCGCTTGGCATAGCTGATGAAATCGCAAAAAACGGGACAGAGATTGGATTATTCGCTGTTATTTCACACCTACCATTCTCTACATTTTTAACAATTATCGGATTGATTTTAGTAGCCACATTTTTCGTTACTTCTGCCGACTCGGCAACATTTGTTGTTTCTATGCAAACGAGTAATGGAAGCTTATCACCGAAAAATAGTTTGAAACTTATATGGGGATTAACAATCGCGATAATTGCAGCTATTTTATTACAAGCTGGAGGATTAAACGCCCTACAAATTGCAGCTATAATCGCAGCACTACCATTTTCTATCGTAGTCGTTCTTATGGTTATTTCACTCTTTAAAGAGCTGCGAAAAGAAGATGTTAATTCACAAACGAAAGAAGTCTCTCAAAAAATAAAAAAGGTTATGTAACGATTAGCACCTCAAATTACTTCTAAATCCGTAATAACTGAGGGAAAAGTAGATTAATAAAACCCATTCGTATGAAATATAATTTTCATACGAATGGGTTTTCACTCTATTATATAGTATTGTAAACATGCCTTCTGCTCAAATCCTACTTTCTTGTACAACTTCATTGCACGATCATTATTCGTATTCAAACATAATTCTATCTCCTTCATTCCTTGGAAGGAGAAAATATACTGAATTGCCTTTTGTAATAACCGCTCTCCGACACCTTTTCTTCTACTATTTTCAGCGGTTGCAATAAATTCGATATTCGCTTCTTGAAACTCTGGATTTACTTCCACATATACATAACCTTCTAATTTATCATTCTTCATACTTACAAATAATTTATTCGTATTACTTAAACGTTCAATAATTTCATTTCCTTCATAATATGTATTAGGAAACACATGATTGTGTAAAGCGGTAAACTGCTCAAACACTTGTGGTAAAGCCTCTTCTACATTACATACAATACGTTTCCCCACAATATTATTTAAAATGAGAATACTATGTCGATCTTGTTCTTTAGCATGTAAATCTTTCATTAAACGGACACAATTATTATTTTCCACATGATAAAAACCATAAAATCTTTCAATATGAAAAGGCATTTTTTCTAAAAGCTCCTTCCACATACGTAAAGCAACTTCCTTCCAATCGTTTGCAATAATAAACGGTCCCCATATTTCTGCACATTTCTTTACTTCATCCACATCAAATCCTAATACACCAATTATTTTATTGTCCTCATAAGTAACAACAAAGGATCCTTCCCAACCTATATCAGAAAAATCATGAAGAATTGTATGTAATAACTCCGCTTTCTCATCTCCACAATAACCAACATGATGAATAGCATCCTTGTTCATACTTGCAATAAATGATGCTATCTCTTCAATCTTTAAAATAGAACTAACATACATAACCATCCCTCCTCCCCCAATACATTCTTTATTCCCCACTAATTTCCTCCTCTATAAAAAAGACACTATCATAAGTAAATTTCAAATCGAAATCGCCATGATAATGTCTTCTTAAAAATTCATGAAATCTTATTGTTTAATACACAAAACAATATATTATTTACTTCTTAAATAATTTTTTTCTAAATACAAACATACTCATTGCAGATAAAACGAATGCTAGTCCAGAAAGTAAAGATACATTGCTTTCTTGCCCACCTGTTGCAGCTAAAGTGTTTTTACTCTCTTCTTTTTTATTATCCACTTGTTTATTGGATTTATTTCCTTTCGCTGATTTGTTGTCTTCTTTCGGTTGCTCTTCTACCACTGGTTTATTAGCTTCTTCTCTTGTTTTTTCTTCTACTACTGGCTTAGTTGTTTCTTCTTTTGGCTTTTCTTCTACCACCGGTTTAGCTGTTTCTTCTTTTGGTTTTTCTTCTACCACTGGTTTAGCTGTTTCTTCTTTTGGTTCTTCTACTACCGGCTTAGTTGTTTCTTCTTTTAGTTCTTCTTCTACCACTGGTTTAGCTGTTTCTTCTTTTGGTTTTTCTTCTACTACTGGTTTAGCTGTTTCTTCTTTTGGTTTTTCTTCTGCTACTGGCTTAGTTGTTTCTTCATCTACTTTTGGCTCAAGTTTCTCCACGACGTTTTGTCTTACTTCTCCACTAAACCAAATACCTAACCCAAAATAATCATTTCCATCAAACGTAAACTCATATACTTTCTCCCCTGGAGTACTCCAAGTAATCGTACCTTCTTCTTCATTAATAATTCCGCCTTCACTTTTCAGTGTAATGTCCTCAAGCGGTACTCCTTCTACATCATGAACAGGGATCTTCACAGCTTCGTTCACTTGCACATCATCTAAAGTAATTTTCTGTCTTCTAATATCCATTGTACTCCACTGAGATAATTGTATAATCGGTCTAATATCACGAATTTCATTGCCAGGTAACTTTAAGCTAATTAAATCTAGCATTGAAGCAAAAATAGAAATATCTTGAATCTTATTATCGGATAAATCTAACCACTGTAAATTTTTCAATTTACTTAATGATGTTATATCTACTACTTTATTTCCTACCAATTCAAGTTCGTTCAACATACTTATTTCACTGATCGCTTCTACATTGCTAATCTCATTATGATTTAATTTTAATACATCTAAATTCTTCAACTGTTGAATTTCTTGAAGTGATGCATCATTAAGCTTATTATTAGATACATTTAAATTTTTCAACGCACTTAATGTAAACAACGGTTTAATATCCGTCACATTATTACCATTTATATCTATTTTTTCAAGCTTATCTAATTTTGAAAGTGGTTCAATATTTTTAATTTGATTTGAAGTTAAATTTACAGTCTTCAAGTTTCTCAAACTCGAGATAAAATCCACATTTTTCAGCTCAACATTGTCTAGAGTCAACTCTTCTATGTTTGTCATATATTCTAGACCAGAAATATCTGTGATGCCTTGATTTTTCCCATCAACTATTTTTAACGATTTAATTTGTAATAAATCTTCTTTTGTTATAGATGATTCTAAGTTCGTTCTTCCTAAACCATTTTTATTAATGAATTTTTGTAAATTTTTATCTTGAATAATATTTATATCTTCATGCTTTTCAACAATTTTTTGGTAAACTGTCCCATTGAATAGTATTTTTTTTCATAAGGAGCTGTTTCTAAATTAAATTCATATATTTTTTCTCCCGTACTATTCCATTGAACAAATCCATTATTAAGCGTTCCTTCCTCGCCCTGCCATCTAATATTTTGAAGGATTTCACCATTTAAATCGCATATAGGAATTTTTATATATTCATTGACTACTCCATCACTTAAAAAGATTTTTTGTCGCTGAAGTTTAATAGAAATCTTTTTCGCTAACTCTTTCACTGGTCTAATATCTCTAATTTCATTCGCTATTAAATTTAAAGAATATAAATTATTTAAGTTACTAATTGGTGAAATATCAGAAATATAATTTTGTTCTAAATCCAACGATTGTAACTGTTCCATTTTTGCTAATGGTGTCAGATCTCTTATTTCAGCATTTGCAACTTCTAGTTCAACAAGATTTGTCAATTTGCTAATTTCCGTCAAATTATCAATATAATTATTCCCTATCCATAATAAGCGTAAATTAGCTAATTTCTCAAGATCTGTCAGATCACTGATTTTATTATTACTTAAATATAATTTAGTTACAGAATCCATTGAAAATAGCGGCTTAATATCCGTGATTTCATTTCCAATCAAATCTAATGCTTTTACTTTTTTCAACTGGCTTAATGGTGTTAAATCACTAATTTTATTATCACGTAAAGTTAAGAATTGTAGTTTTTCTAGTTGAGAAATAGGTTCAATATTTTCGATTGGATTCAAATATAACTTCATTGTTTTTAATTTTTTTAGACTTGATACTGGTGATATATCTTTTACATTAGACTCATCCAATTCAAATGCTTCTAGATTCACCATATATTGCAAACCTTCTAAACTCTCGATACCTTTTCCTGAGTATACTTTCAACTCTTTAATTTGTGCTGCCTCTTCCTCAGTAATAGGTGCATTTATATCTGCTCGTTGTAAAACACTTTTATTAATATATTGTTGTAATTTATTATCAGATATTATGTTTTTCGCTTGTTGTTGCTCTTCTTTTTTCTCTTTCGATTCTTCTACAGTGTTATTTTCTGCATGAACTGTATTTACTTCAAACTGCACTTGATATTTTTCATCATATCCCATAGATGGAATGAAAATATGCATTTGCATTTTATATCTTTTTCCTAGTTCTCCAATTTCGAACTGAATCACTTTTGTTCCATTTTTTCTCTTATCTTCTGATAGTACTTTCACATCATGTAAAGTACCAGGATTTTGACTATCTTCTACCTTAAGATATTGGAAAAAATCACTATCATTTAGCGTAGCTGTTACAATTTTTTTACCGTTCTCAATTGTTACTTTTGGTTCTTTTATATACGTTGTAGCTCGCGATTCTTCATTTGTTTTTTCATTATATGCCTTTAAAACAACATCATACGTTCCATCCTTTAAAGTATGTCCCGCTTTATTTGCTTCACTTACTACAGCTGCCAATGCCGGCGTAGAATATGTAGCAAATGGCAACGACAACGTCGCCGCTATTAACATTGCATTTATATGTTTTCTTTTATTATTTTTCACTTTAAACTTTCCTCCAAGTTATATAAATTGTAATTTCTTAACATATTAATTTTCGGTTATTATATCCAAAACAGATATTACTCCAATAAAGGTGACCACTCATTAACATCTAATTTATTTTCTTTTCAACTTTACATCTCCTCCAAAATATATCAATCAAAATGTAATCACATCTCGAATAAATGATAATGATTTTCATTTTTAATGACAACTAGGAAAATAAAAAGTTTACTAAAAAATAACCCCTTTTTAAAGGGGTTATGCCATTTTCTCTCCAGCTTCTTCTCTAAAGAAGCTCTTCATCGCATGGAATACATCTGCTTTTTGCTTTAAAATATAATATCTGAAATTCTCATCTTTAATATTTTTATAGGCTGACATGAGGGTACTATGGCGGTTGTACTGGTTCACTTCCCCATATCCAAACATATTACACTTCTTCATTAACTCTTCAACAAGCTTTACACATCTAGCATTATCTGATGTTAAATTATCACCGTCTGAAAAATGGAATGGATAAATATTATAGCGGTCTGGTGAGTATTTATTATCAATTAGCTCGAGTGCTTTTTTGTATACAGAAGAACATATTGTTCCACCACTTTCTCCTTTTGAGAAAAATTCTTCTTCTGTAACTACTTTAGCTTCTGTATGATGGGCAATAAATTCAATATCTACTGTTTCATACTTCGTTCGTAGAAATCTCGTCATCCAGAAAAAGAAGCTACGTGCCATATATTTCTCCCATATTCCCATTGATCCACTCGTATCCATCATTGCTAATACAACCGCTTTAGAATCTGGCTTTAATACTTCATTCCAAGTGCGGAACTTTAAATCTTCTTGATGAATTGGATGGAAGGATGCTTTACCACGCATCGCATTTCGTTTATATGCGGATATCATCGTTCTTTTCTTATCGATGTTGCCCCATAATCCTGTTTTTCTAATATCATTAAATTCAACATGTTCAATCCGATTTTCATCTATTTCTTTTCTCTTCAAATTAGGCAGTTCTAACTCTTTGAAAAACGCTTGCTCTAATTCTAGAATAGAAACTTCAGCTTCATAATAATCTTCTCCAGCTGAATCTCCTGCCCCTTGCCCTTTTCCTGGTCCTTTTTGTTTTTGACCACCTGATCCATCTCTCGCAACGACATCACCAACTTTGCTGTCACCATTTCCTTGCCCAACGTGTTTGTTTTTATCATAATTGTACCTAATCTTATATTCATCTAAAGAACGAATTGGTATTTTTACAACATCCTTACCATTAGACATAACAATGCTTTCTTCTGTTACAAGATCGGGTAAATTATTCTTAATTGCCTCTTGTACTTTTTCTTGATGGCGTTGTTGGTCGTCATATCCTTTGCGATGGAGGGACCAGTTTTCCTGTGAAATCGTATAATTTGGTTGGTTTTCTTCACCCATTTCTTTCCCTCCTTACTGTAATTGTCTTCCTATATGAACAGCAAGCTAAAAATTTTGTTTTATACTGTGCCAGCTAGAATGAAAGGTAACTGCCCATCGAAAATCATCCCATAAACATATATAACGTTTTTCATATAATACTCCGAGCATCCTAAACAAAATTTTGCCACTCACATAATAGAAATGACATTTAACCGTCGATAAGAAAGAAACACAATGCATTGTTGCACACATTTTCACTTTGCAACATATTGTATTGTGTTGGCTTTTTTCGTATGAATGGTTGGTTACTCTATCATATGCATATTGTAAAAATAATTGACAATAAATTCATAAAATTGCATCTTAATTTATTATATTTGGACAAGGTATGACACTTTACACATATGAACGGATAATAAAACGCTGTCCCGCAAAATACAAGAGACAGCGTTTTGTTATCAAACTATCGATTTAACAGGCTACCTACATAGCGTAATAATTCATTTGCTGAAGAAGAATTATAGCCGTGCTCATCAATTAAACGTGCAACAACATCATTGATTTTCTTCAGCTGATTTTCGTCTGGTGTTTTCGTTGATGTTGTGATTTTCACTATATCTTTTAAATCAGCAAATAGCTTCTTCTGAATCGCTTCACGAAGACGTTCGTGCGAATTATAATCGAAGCGTTTCCCTTTACGTGCATAAGCAGAGATGCGAATTAATATTTCTTCCCGGAATGCTTTTTTAGCATTTTCTGAGATTCCAATTTGCTCCTCAATTGAGCGCATTAATTTTTCATCTGGGCTCATTTCTTCCCCTGTTAACGGATCACGTAATTTCGACTTATTGCAGTACGCCTCAACGTTATCTAAGTAATTATCCATAAGTGTCTTAGCGGATTCTTCATACGAATAAACAAACGCTTTTTGTACTTCTTTCTTAGCGATTTCATCGTATTCTTTTCTAGCTAATGAGATGAAATTCATATAACGCTCTCGGTCTTCATTACTAATCGATGGATGCTGATCCAACCCATCTTTTAACGATCTAAGCACATCTAGAGCGTTAATAGAAGGTACCTCTTTTCGAATAATTGTAGATGAAATTCGGTTAATAACGTAACGAGGGTCAATACCTTTCATACCTTCATCTTGATATTCGCGTTGCAACTCCTCTACATCAATCGCATTATAACCTTCTACCGTTTCTCCATCATACAAACGCATCTTTTTAATTAAATCAATATCTGGACGCTTCGGATCTTTTAATCGAGTTAAAATCGTAAACATTGCTGCAACTCGAAGTGTGTGCGGTGCAATGTGCACATCGGACACGTCACTTTCACGAATCATTTTTTCATAAATATGTTCTTCTTCACTAACTCGTAAATTGTATGGGACTGGCATTACGATAATACGTGAATGTAATGCTTCATTTTTCTTATTTGCTATAAAGGAACGATACTCTGTTTCGTTCGTATGCGCTACGATTAATTCATCTGCTGAAATAAGCGCAAATCTTCCTGCTTTGAAATTCCCTTCTTGCGTAAGGGATAATAAATGCCATAAAAATTTCTCATCACATTTTAACATCTCTTGGAATTCCATCATTCCCCGGTTCGCCTTATTTAATTCTCCATCAAAGCGATACGCTCGAGGATCTGATTCTGAACCATATTCTGCAATTGTAGAGAAGTCAAGACTACCTGTTAAGTCAGCAATATCTTGTGACTTCGGATCTGAAGGACTAAATGTACCAATCCCTGTACGACGATCTTCCGAGAAGAAAATACGCTCTACGACTACATCCTCAATTCTTGACCCATATTCTTGTTCTAAACGCATCACATTTAATGGTGATAGATTCCCTTCAATTCTAACCCCATACTCATCAAAGAAATCATCTCGTAAATGATGCGGAATTAAATGAAGTGGATCTTCATGCATTGGGCAACCTTTAATTGCAAAGATTGCTCCGCGATCTGTTCTTGAATAAGTTTCTAATCCTCGTTTCAACATCGTAACTAATGTTGATTTCCCTCCACTAACAGGACCCATTAATAATAAAATACGTTTTCTAACATCTAATCGTTTTGCAGATGGATGAAAATATTCCTCTACAAGGCGTTCTAAAGCATCCTCTAATCCAAATAGCTGATTACTAAAGAAATTATACTTTCTTCTACCATCAACTTCTTCAATTCCAGCGTCTTTTATCATATTGTAAATGCGAGAGTGTGCTGTTTGAGCCACCCATGGTCTTTCCTTCACAAGCTCTAAATACTCCGCAAACGTACCTTCCCATTGTAAGCGTTCTTCTGCTTCTCGATGCTGTTCAATTTTTTTAAGAATATCCATTATAGCTCCTCCCCCATCTCCTTGTTCAATCGGATTATTATAAAAGGTATGCTAGGATGTCCTCAAACATTCTTTAAATCAAAATGAAATATATAGTAGTCATATAAAATTCTCTCCAAAATTCAAAGAAAATTCTGTATAATATAGGTATTAAAGTTTTTACACCGCTATTCATTATAAATAAATTCTTTTCTTCCAAGAACCTTACATACATTTCGAATAATAATTAGGATTCATAAACCGAAAACGTAAGGAGGATATTAGTATGAAATTATTATTGATTTTAGGTGTATCACTCACATTTCTTACAGCCATTTTTACATCTGGTTACAATGATAAACCAGGTACACATAAAAAGTGATGTGCTTTTTAGCACATCACTTTTTTCTTTATCAATCATTTGTAATATGTATTTTCCACATCATATTTTGATAGCGGTCTACTATAATAATAACCTTGTACAAGCTTCACATTCTTTTCCTTCAAAAACTGTATTTGTTCCGTTCTTTCTACTCCCTCTGCGATTACATTCAATTCTAAAGTATGAGCTAAATGAATAATTGCAGCTGTAATATTCGTATCGCGTTCATCTACATGTATTCCTTCCATAAAAGAACGATCAATTTTCAAAGTATCAATTGGATACGTTTTTAAATAACTTAAAGATGAATATCCTGTCCCAAAATCATCTAAATGAATCTTTAAATTTTGTTCTTTTAATTGTAGCAATACTCTTTTCGATATATCTTTATGTATAAGGGCTCCTTCTGTAACCTCTATCGCTAATAAATGGGCTGGTACATTGTACTTATGTAAAGCACGTGTAATCATTTCTATTAATGTAATAGAGCGAAAGTGCCTGGCTGAAATATTAACTGCGATCGGGACAACTTCATATCCTTTATTTAACCATTCACGTATTTGCTGACACACTTCATTTACTACCCATTCATCAAGCTTAATAATAAATCCTGTTCTTTCTGCTAGCGGAATAAATTGATTGGGAAGGACAAATCCTAATTCTTTATTCTCCCACCTTATTAAGGCTTCCATACTAGCTATTTTTTTCGTTTCAATATTAATTTGTGGCTGATAATATAAAAAGAATTCATTTTTTTCTATAGCACGATGTAATTGGTTTTCTATTATAAATCTTTGTTCACGCTCACAATCTAATCCATTGCCATAAAAATGATAATGCCCTTTTCCTTTTTCTTTTGCTTTTTCCAAAGCAGCATCAACTCTTTGGAATAATATTTTTTCATCTTTTCCATCTGTTGGGGCCATTACAATTCCAATTGACGCACTTAAATACACGTCCTCTTCTTGTATTACAAAATGCTCACTAATCCTTTCTAGTATGTTGTTTGCAACTACCTCTACACGTTCTTTCGTTATATTTTCTATTAACATAACAAATTGATCATCGTGTTCTCTAAATAAGTGCATACCGTCTATTTGGAGACTACTTAAACATTCTGTAACTTTTTGTAATACTTTATCTCCTTCTTTATGACCAAACGTATCATTAATAAGATGAAATTCATCTAAGTCTATAAAGATAAACGCAAAATCTACCTTCTCATTTAAGAAATCATTTAACTTATTTGTACATGAAATTCTATTCATTAATCCTGTTAACTGGTCATAGTAAGCTAAATATTCCGTTCTCATCTCATTTAATACTTGCCTTGTAACATCCCTCGTAACAATATAAACCCCAACAATTTCACCATTCACAATAATTGGAATAGTTCTCAAAGAAATATAGAGCTCGTACCCTTCTTTATGAACATATTTCTTTGAAACAATTTGCTTTGCTCTTCCTTGCATAGCCCCTTTAAATATAATTTGAAAATCTTTTTCATATTCTTTATTAATAAATTCAAAAATAAATTTATTATTTAATTCTTCATATCGGTATCCGAATATTTCATACGTTGCTGGATTTGCATATGTAATTTCCCCTATAGAATCTATAGATATAATAGAGTCATTATTATATTCTAGTAATGACTTAAATAACATTTGTTTTTCCTCTATCTCAATCTTCTCCTCAATTTGAGCTGTAATATCCCTCGTAATACAAATAATAAACTGGCATACTCCTTCTTCGTCAAATACAGGATTAAGTGAAGATTCATAATGTATCTCACCCTTTGGTAAACTAACTACATCACAAAAGGTATGCGCTTTCGCTTCGCTCGCTACTTTTGCATATTGCACTTGCAATATTTCCGCCGTATCTTCCGGTAATACTTCTGCAAAAGTTTTTCCATAACATTCTTCACTTAGCTTTGCATAATCCATACCTAACTTATTTACATAAATATATTTAAAGGTTTCATCATCAATAACTTTCACAATAAATACTAAATCTTGAATAGCATGTAATAATCCTCTTCTTATTAAATCCATATCTATCATACTTAAAAAGGTATTTTGATTACGATATTGTTCCTTCATATTTATCTCAACCTGTCTGATCTATTTTTATTCATATATCCCATTCTATATGAATATGTACCCTTTTTTAAATGTATGATTACATATTTATTTTTATTTTCAGAAAAAAAGTCGCCATATGGCGACTTTTAATAAACAATTTCTAAATCTAATCCTGGATAATTTTGTTGGCGGAACGCTTCATAAATTAAAATAGCTGCTGTATTAGATAAATTTAATGAGCGCACTTTATCAGTCATTGGAATACGTAAACAATGATCGAAGTTTTCTTCGATTACATTAGCTGGTAAGCCGTTTGTTTCTCTTCCAAATACAAAATAGTAATCCTTCTCACGTTTACTATAATCAAACGCTGTATGAGCTTTCTCGCCATACTTTGTTAAATAGAAGAATTCACCGTCTTTATTTTTCTCATAAAACTCTTCAATTGAATCATAATACGTAATTTTCACGTGCTGCCAATAATCTAATCCTGCACGCTTTAACATTTTATCATCCGTTGAAAATCCAAGCGGTCTAATCAAATGTAATTCTGTTCCAGTTGCTGCACAAGTACGAGCAATATTCCCTGTATTTGCTGGAATTTCTGGTTGATATAAAACAACATGTACTCCCACGCGATATTCACCTCTGTTTTTTGTCTACTACGTATTATACCACTTGAGCGAAAAATCTCTACCCATTAATAATATGAAAGAATTTATATTTCATTTGTGGTGTATATTTACTAGAATCTTCATAGTTCCAATAACGCCGGCGGCTATTTGCTGAATGTGCATTTACAAGTGGCATACCATCTGCGTCTTTCGCTACTACAATTGTCGTATGATTCCACCTACCATCATCCTCAAAATCATAAGCGATGACATCACCAAGAATAAGGTCCTCTGGTCTTTCTACTGCTTCTGCTCGAAGCCCTGTTGTAGCACCTGACAAATACCAATAAAAAGAGTGTGCGACAGCCCAGCTCCAACTCCACTGATTCTCCCTTTGCCACCATCCTTTACGAATATTAGGATATCCATTCATTGGTACTTCTCCAGTATGAAGACATTGAGAAATAAAATTCGTACAATTATCCGGGAAATTACGATATACAGGGTTTCGATCATCCCACCAACGTTCCGCATATTTAACTGCCTCTAAACGGTTATACTGATAAGAACCGTACTTCTCTTTTATAATTTCCCTTTCTAATGTCTCACTCATTCCAACTGCTTCTGGCACTTCAATAGCATAATCACCTATTACCCGGCTATTATTTAAACAAACTCTTCGTTTTAATTGTTCCTCTTCGATATAAAATAATTCTTTATGCTTAATTAAATATTTAAAGTGTATTTGATAATCAACTTCTTGATGATTGCTATTATTTAATTGTCTTATGAAAGAAACGTCCGCAGTTGCTTTCACTATATGTGCATTACGCTTTTGAAACAATTGCTTCTTTCTCTGTGCTATTTGTAATAAATCTTCAGCAATACCATCTACATTTGTTCGTTTCTCTGTTATATATGATAAAAATTGTTGTACCTGCTTTTCAATATTTATTTTTACAACCATTTCGTCTCCCCCCCATATTACAATATGAAAAAGGGAGATATTATCTACTCTTTTTTCTGTGCTAACAATTCAAGTCCGCGATTCATTTCATGAAGAACCTCTTCGTCTTTCTCACGTTGCATCGCTTTTTCAATAGCTTCGCCCACGCCGTCTCCACCAATTTTCCCAAGTGCCCACGCTGCTGTTCCGCGAAGTACTGGTCTTGGATCATCTTTCATAACACCTATTAAATCAGGAATTGCTGATGCTTCTTTAAAATGTGCAAGTGCCAAAATCGCATTTCGTTGCAACGGCTTTTTACCTCTCCATGAACCAGACATAATTCCATATTTCTCTTTAAAATCACGATTACTAATTGTTAAAAGTGGTGTTAATAACGGCTTAACTAACTCAGGATCTGGTTCCATCTCAGGATGATTATGAAAATCCATTCCTTTATTTTTTGGACAAACTGTCTGACATGTATCACATCCATAAATACGATTTCCTATTTTGTCGCGATATTCTTCCGGTAGGAATCCTTTCGTCTGTGTTAAAAATGCAATACATTTCTTCGAATCTAACTGTCCTCCTTGTATTAAAGCACCTGTAGGACAAATATCAATACATTTTGTACAGCCCCCGCATTGATCTTCAATCGGTTGGTCTGGTGGGAATGGAACGTTTGTAATCATTTCTCCTAAATATACATACGAACCAAATTCAGGTGTAATAATAGCGCAATTCTTACCGCTCCAACCAATACCGGCACGCTCCGAAACAGCTCGATCACTTAATTCACCCGTATCAACCATTGACTTAACTTCTATATCGGGAAGTTTTTCAATTAAATATGCTTCTAATTTTTGCAAACGATCTCGTAAAACAAGATGATAATCTTGTCCCCAAGAAGCACGACAAAAAATCCCGCGGCGTTCTCCACGCTTACTTAATGGTGCATTTTTTAATTTTGAAGGATACGCTAATGCAATCGCAATAATTGATTTCGCACCAGGCAATAGCAGCTGTGGGTTCGTTCTCTTTTCTATATCAGGCTCTTCAAATCCAGATTGATAATTTAATTGTTGCTGCTGGATTAAACGCTGCTTTAATTCTTCAAATGGTGAAGCACTAGCAAAGCCTATTTTATCTATACCAATTGTTTTACTATACGCAATGACATCTTGCTTTAATTGTTCAAAATTCATTCCTAATCGCCTCCTCAGATGAATCCATCCCTTATGTAACAATCTATTGGTTAGCAATTCACTTTTGGAATACTATTCTTTACTTCTATTTTCGCATACAATCACGCTTTTCAAACATTAAAAAACGCAATGCCTCGTTTATCTCGGAAACGAAACACTGCGTTGATCACAATTTATAGAAAAACATTAAATAAAATTTGGAGCGGGTGAAGAGAATCGAACTCTCGACCAGAGCTTGGAAGGCTCTTGTTTTACCACTAAACTACACCCGCAAATATGAAATACATATAAGATATTAGAATAACTTATGTAAAGTAGTATAGCATGTAAAAAAATCGGAAGCAAGAATTTTATCGAAAAAAGTCGAAAAAGTGATGAGTATCTCATCACTTTTTCAATTCTTTATCAATTGCCTTCTTCATACTATCGAAATCAGGATTTGCAAGATTTCCATTTATATATACTGAAGGAGCGCCTTGTACTTTTAATTTTTGAGCACGATCTGAATCTTTACGTACTTTTTCTTTCATTTCTTTACTATGTAAATCTTTTTTAAATTGCTCTACATCAACTTTCGGAAGCTTTTCTTTCACAATGTTAAGAAGTAATTCTTCTGTAATCCATTCTTCCGTGTCTTTCTTTTGACTTTGATAAATCTCATCATAGAAAATCCAGAATGAATCTTTATCTTGCTTATAAATTGCTTCACCAGCTGCTGCACCTAAATCAGAGTCTTTTCCGATAAATGGGAAGTTAATAAAATATAACTGCACTTTACCTTTATCTATATACTCTTCTTTTAATCGTGGTAATACTGTTACATCCCAAGTACGACAAGCAGGACATTTGAAGTCTCCAAATTCAACTACCTTAACCGGAGCATCATCTTTCCCTAAAGATTGTTGTGTGGAATAAGCAAACATCTCATTCCCTTTATCTTTTTTGTCATTTATGATGCTATACGCAATCGTTCCGATTACAATCAATACTGCAATGGAAAAAACTATACCAAGAGCCATGAGTTTGTTCGATGATTTCATATACATTCCTCTTTAAATTCATATTCTGTATACAGCATTGTACACAATACACATAATATCAATACTTACATATATCACGCAATGAACACGCTCACATAAATTACAAAAATACAACATTTGTGACGATATTGTGTCACAATTTGTCACAAATTATTCAAAAAAAGAAGTTCCTATATAGGAACTTCCCTTAGCTTACTGCTTTTTCACGTGCATTATTTAACATCGACTGCTCTGTTTTTATATCATGACGGATTACTAATTTCTCACTAACTGCTTGCACATACTCATCATGATTGATATAGCCTTCTTTCTCCATTAACCTCAAAACTACATTCCGTCTCTCAACTGCTTTATCGTAATTTTGTGCAGGTGAGTAATAAGCTGGTGCCTTTACTACAGCAGCCATCATTGCACTTTCAGCCAACGTTAATTGGCTCACCTTTTTACCAAAGTAAAGGTTTGCTGCCTTTTCAATTCCCCATGCTCCTTCTCCGTAATAAATATTACTTACATACAATTTTAAAATTTCATCCTTCGTAAATGTGCGTTCAATTTTTTTCGTGTAAAAAATTTCTTTCCACTTACGAGAAAATGTACGTTCATTCGTTAAAAAAGCATTTTTGGATAATTGCTGTGTAATTGTGCTTCCTCCTTGCACAACACCACCAGCTTTTATATTCTCAACAGACGCCCTGATAATCGCTATATAATCTAAACCGTTATGATGATAAAACCTTTTATCTTCTGTTGCAATGAATGCATGTGTTAACGATTCTGGCACCTCTAACTTAGCCGGTACATGTAATTTACTAATATCACTCTGCTCGATCATTACATTTCCAATGAATAATAACGTAAAACTTAACAATAATAATAAAATAATGGCTTTATAAAAAAATTTAGTCATTGGATTTAATGCAACTTTTTGATGATAGTTCACCCTAGATAATACTCGTTCTTTCATCTTAAACACCTCTTTTCCACACAGCGTATAACTCTTACTTTAAGAATACCTTGTTGCAAAAAAATATCCCATCGATTTCTCTTACACGTACCTTACATCATTGTAAGGTATAAAAAAGTATTGTATCACAGTCTTTTTTTATCTACTATTCATCTGAAATATCGAATATAGATTATGCTAACGCCCAAATAACAGAGTATACTTTAAGGCTATTATACTTCCCTATTAAAACACCTTATGTTCACTTTATACTTTCATTATATCATCTACAAATATATATACTTTTGAGTATCTAGTAATCTAAATGTATATAATACATCATATATTATACAGAACAAACGTTCTAAAAATCAATACTGCCACTATTATTATTTTGACCTTTTTCTTAAACAGTATACAAAAAAGAGTAGTAATTTGATTGTATCTCAAATCGGCTACTCTTTTCTTTACAATCTTCCTATTAAGTTATATGGCTGCACTTCCCACGTTTCATACGGAATAAAATGTGTTGCTCTCATCGCATCAAGCGTTCTGGATTTCATATGAGGACGCGTTATATACTCATCTATGTTCTCTTCATTTAAAACAACAAATTTAGCCTCTTGTATTTCTTCAGGCTGAATTTTTATTTCACCGCTCACATATGCCACTTTAAAAACGACAGATAAAATATGCATAGAAGCATTATAATAAACCCCTGTAATACCGATAGGCTTCACCGTTAATCCTGTTTCCTCTTTTATTTCCCTACAAACAGCTTGATCGAGCGCTTCCCCTTCTTCTACCTGTCCTCCAGGTATTTCCCACGTATCAGCTCGCCAGTGTACCTTTACTAATAACACCTCATTTTTTTCATTGGTTAAATAGCCTGCTACTGCAACGATATGCTTTGGTGTTTTATGTTCCATATTACGCCTCCTAGCAATAATGAAAATTTCACATATCCCTATAAGCATATTCCCCTGTCTACAACAAAATACCTTTACTAACTCAGCACCTTAATTAACCTCATAAAAAAAGCCCTTATTCGTTAAACGAACAGAGGCTTCTATCGTATTATTCTCCTAAGTCTACGTTGTGGTAAACTTGTTGCACATCTTCTAAATCTTCTAATGCATCAACCATTTTCTCAAATTGTACTTGAGCATCTTCAGGAAGTGTTACATCACTTTGTGCAAGCATTGTTAATTCTGCAACTGTAAATTCCTCAACGCCAGCACCTTTAAGTGCAGATTGTACTGAATGGAATTGATCTGGTTCAGCATACACAATAACAGCATCTTCTTCTTCTAGAATGTCACGTGCATCTACATCTGCTTCCATTAAAATTTCAAGAACTTCATCTGATGTTTTACCTTCAAGGCCGATAACAGCTGTCGCATCAAACATGTAAGCTACAGAGCCGTTTACACCCATGTTACCACTGTTTTTGCTAAAGGCAGCTCGTACATCTGCTGCAGTACGGTTTACGTTATTTGTAAGTGTATCTACAATAACCATAGCTCCATTTGGCCCAAATCCTTCATAACGAAGCTCATCATAATTTTCCTCTGAACCGCCTTTTGCTTTTTCCACTGCACGATCAATAATTGTTCTTGGTACATTATATGTTTTCGCACGCTCTAATACGACTCTTAACGCTTGGTTTGATTCTGGATCTGGCTCGCCTTGTTTTGCTGCCACATAAATTTCACGTCCAAATTTCGCGTATATACGGCTTGTATTTGCATCTTTTGATGCTTTTTTATCTTTAATATTATTCCATTTACGACCCATACTTTCCACTCTCTTTCCCGTTTTAAATCTACATAAAAATATTAATATAAAATATAATGTGTATTCAACACATTTTTAAAAGAAATATAAAAAGTTCATTTTTGATTCATATTACAGACATAATATAAATCACTATCATTTGGTTCTTTCAACAAGTTATATTATACATGAATTCCTACGTTTATTACGAATTTTAGAATCACATAACATAATTTAGCAAAGAAGACTCTAACATCGCCAATACCGATGAACCGACACCCCCGAAGGAACACGATTTTGAGTCTTTTTAGGTGAATTTTATATAGTTATATAAATTGCTCCCCTTAAAATCCTTTATTTTAAGCATTTTAAAATCTTTGAGCTTCTTTAAACATGATAAATTAAAATGAAACGGAGCCAAAATGGAATCACAATAAATAACTGATACTTTTTATTTTCATTTCTCTCCCTTAATTAAGTTTATCCTATTTCATTTCTTATTTTTTCTTATTTTATTATCTCTCGCTAAACAATAAGATAAAGGGATAATTTCCCATAACGTCCCCCTAATTACTTTCTGTTGCTGTATAATTAAAATAGAAATTTTTTTGGAATCCACAAATTTGAAAGAAGGATGGGAGAGAGTTATTATGACACATTCAAATGAGAAAAAAGCACATGGTCTTAAAGGGATAGGAGAAAAACTAAACCCAACTATCTATCAAGTGAGATTCATGGAATTAGATGAACCAATTCAATTTGAGTCGTTTCCTGAATTAAAGGAATTAGGGGACTGGTTGAGTACTTCAACGCAAATGTGGTCGTGTCACTCAACTATGTACAAGTACAACAGAGAAGAATTTGAAAAGAAGTTTTTAGAAATTACAAAATTACCAGCTGATCATGTGCTAATATCTACTGGTGGTGTCGGATTTAACTTCATGTCACCAGGTTGGAGCAATTCTTTATAAAGGGATAAAAACGACTGTTAGTTTTTATCCTTTTAGTGTTTCACAGTTTACTCCAACTGTATAGTATGTGCTTTGATCGAGAAAAATTTTATACTTATCTTTTGAAAAGTAAATAAGGTGGATCAATTTTTAACGTTCAGTCGTTCAAATAAACGCTTCATTTTATTGTGTGAGGTCTTAAATTTCAAAGTTGGCAACCAGTATAAAATAAATTCAATGCTTCTTCATCAATGGTTACCATCTTCTGTTAATAATGTTCTACGTTTACTCACTTTTTGTGCTTATTTTGTCGTGTGAAGAAAATACAAAAAACTCTACACAATTAGTGTAGAGCCTTGATGTTACGCCGTTCATGATACCGATGGTCGGGGTCGAACCGACACTCCCGAAGGAACACGATTTTGAGTCGTGCGCGTCTGCCAATTCCGCCACATCGGCACAAAAGAAAAGGCGGCAACCGGATTTGAACCGGTGATAAAGGTTTTGCAGACCTCTGCCTTACCACTTGGCTATGCCGCCATATTAAATTTCATTGGAGCGGAAGACGGGATTCGAACCCGCGACCCCAACCTTGGCAAGGTTGTATTCTACCACTGAACTACTTCCGCAAAAATGGCTGGGCTAGCTGGATTCGAACCAGCGCATGACGGAGTCAAAGTCCGTTGCCTTACCGCTTGGCTATAGCCCATCGAATTCTTACTTAATTATATGTAAGTATCAATTAGATTATTTATAATTTTAAAAATAAAAATGGGGCGACTGATGGGAATCGAACCCACGAATGCCGGAGCCACAATCCGGTGCGTTAACCACTTCGCCACAACCGCCATGTTGTGTAAATATATTTGGCAGGGGCAGTAGGAATCGAACCCACACTGGAGGTTTTGGAGACCTCAGTTCTACCTTTAAACTATGCCCCTATGTAAATGGTGGAGGGGGGCAGATTCGAACTGCCGAACCCGAAGGAGCGGATTTACAGTCCGCCGCGTTTAGCCACTTCGCTACCCCTCCGAAACTTACATGGTGCCGGCTAGAGGACTTGAACCCCCAACCTACTGATTACAAGTCAGTTGCTCTACCAATTGAGCTAAGCCGGCGTATTTTATTAAAGTAAATGGTGGCTCGGGACGGAATCGAACCGCCGACACGAGGATTTTCAGTCCTCTGCTCTACCGACTGAGCTACCGAGCCTTATTAAAATGGCGGTCCCGACCGGGGTCGAACCGGCGATCTCCTGCGTGACAGGCAGGCATGTTAACCACTACACCACGGGACCATTTGGTTGCGGGGACAGGATTTGAACCTGCGACCTTCGGGTTATGAGCCCGACGAGCTACCGTGCTGCTCCACCCCGCGATAATATTATTCATATAGTTTATATGGTGGAGGATGACGGGATCGAACCGCCGACCCCCTGCTTGTAAGGCAGGTGCTCTCCCAGCTGAGCTAATCCTCCGAAGTGGTGACCCGTACGGGATTCGAACCCGTGTTACCGCCGTGAAAGGGCGGTGTCTTAACCACTTGACCAACGGGCCAATATGTATGGCAGAGAAGAAGGGATTCGAACCCTCGCACCGCGTTCGCGATCTACTCCCTTAGCAGGGGAGCCCCTTGAGCCACTTGGGTACTTCTCTGTATGGCTCCGCAGGTAGGACTCGAACCTACGACCGATCGGTTAACAGCCGATAGCTCTACCACTGAGCTACTGCGGAATAATGAAGACAATTTGTATCTTATAAAATTTCTCATTGTAAGTCAAGATGTTTTTTCACAACATCTTGTACAAACGTGACATGTTTATAATATACTGGATTGCGTTTTCACTGTCAAGATATTTTCTTTATCAGAATTAGTTTTCCTTTACACTTTCCGCAGACATATCTTTTTGTATTAATTTGACGTCTTCTTACATATTGAAGCAAACACTCCATACATTCATACATATAAATCTTTTTTCCCTTCTCTTCATTCATCATTCGTTTACAAAAACGGGGGGCACCGACTTCTTTTAACAGTTCGCGAAAATCCCTATCTCGGTGCTTATATCCTCTTCCTGTAATATGCAAGTGATAATGACAAAGTTCATGTTTAACGATCCCGACTAATTCTTCTTCCCCATACATTTCGTAATATCGATAATTCAGTTCAATATTGTGACTCTTCAATAGATAACGTCCACCAGTTGTACGCAGCCTACTATTGAACATAGCTTTATGTAAAAATGGCATTCCGAAGTATTGTATCGATACTTCTTCCACCAACCGCTGTATTTCTTGCTCATCCATTTTCATTCCTCCTAAACAAAAAAATATTTTTACACTTTTCTCCTCTCTTATACATATATTAAATAGTACATATACCCATCCTCATTCAAGAAGCGTGGTTTCTAAAAACATAGCATGAATAGAAATCCACTCACCAACCTCTCATCAATAGTACCTTATATTTATGAGAGTAGGATTAAACAAGGAGGGATTCCTATGCCTACGTGGCTAAAAAAACAAATGCAACGCGCATATTTTGAAAAAAACCGGTATCAAATTAAATTACTAAATGAATGCTGGTTTTATTATAGCAAAATACATCAAAGCTCATAATCCATTACACTTTCTATTCCATAAAAAAAGAGCAGTTTTATCTGCTCTCTTCTCTTATTATTCAATCGGCAACATGGATAATGCGACACGACCTTTTTTCGTATCAATATCATCTACCCATACCTTTACAATTTGTCCGACAGATACAATATCTAACGGATGCTTCACATACTGTGTGCTTAATTTAGAAATATGCACTAAACCATCTTGCTTTACACCAACATCAACAAAAGCACCAAAATCAACAACGTTACGAACCGTTCCTTCCAGCTCCATACCACGTTTTAAATCTTCTAATTTCAAAATTCCTTTTTTCAGAAGTGGTTTAGGCAACTCATCCCTCATGTCTCGCTCTGGACTAATGAGTGCATCTATAATATCAACCAATGTCGGTTCCCCAATTCCCGTTTCTTGGGACAACTTAGAAATCTCTACTTCTTCTAAACTCTTTTGTAACTGAGGTTGTCCTACGTCATCTTTTGATAGTCCTAGACTCTTCAATAACAATTCAACATTTTTATATTGTTCTGGATGAATACCCGTTCGGTCTAACGGATTTGTCCCTTCTAATATACGTAAGAAACCTACGCATTGCTCATATGTCTTCGCACCTAGACGCGGTATTTTCTTTAAGTCTGTTCGTTTTGTAAATTTCCCTTCTTCTTCACGCTTTGCCACAATATTTTTCGCAACAGTTTTCGATAAACCCGAAACATATTGCAACAACGCAACTGAAGCCGTATTTACATTCACACCGACTTGGTTAACTGCCGTCTCTACTACAAATGTTAATGATTCATTCAATCTCTTTTGAGATACATCGTGTTGGTATTGTCCAACCCCAACTGATTTAGGGTCAATTTTCACAAGTTCAGCAAGTGGATCTTGCAGACGTCTCCCAATAGAAACAGCACTTCTTTCTTCAACCTGTAAATTCGGAAATTCCTCACGAGCTAAATCGGAAGCTGAATATACACTCGCACCAGCTTCGTTCACAATAATATAGAAGACTTCTCGTTTCACATTTTGTAATACATCAACTATAAATTCTTCCGTTTCTCTAGAAGCTGTACCATTCCCAATTGCAATCATTTCAACTTGATATTTATCTATAATAGAAAGAACTTTCGTTTTTGCATCTTCATATTTACGAACTGGTGGATGCGGATAAATAACATCAATATATAGAACTTTCCCCGTATCATCTACAACAGATAATTTACAACCCGTTCTATATGCAGGGTCTACAGCTAGCACTACTTTCCCTTTCATTGGAGGTTGTAATAATAAGTTACGCAAGTTCTCAGAGAAAATATGTATCGCTTGTTCCTCAGCTGTTTCTGTTAATTCTTTTCGGATTTCTCTTTCAATCGAGGATTGAATTAATCGCTTATAGCCATCTTCAATCGCTAACTGTACATAATGTGCACTTTTAGAATCGTTATCACGAATGACCTTCTTATATAAGAAAGTTACTATCTCATCTACTGGCGGAACAACAGAAACTCTCAATATATCTTCTTTCTCACCACGATTCATCGCTAATACACGATGCGGCACTACTTTCTGTAAAGGCTCTTCATAGCTGTAATACATTTCATATATATTCTTTTCATCTTTCTCTTTATCTTTTACAGATGAAGACATAATTCCTTTTCGGAAAGTTGTATTGCGAATCCAACTACGATATGCCGCTTCATCCGAAACAATTTCTGCAATAATGTCTTGGGCACCTTGTAATGCTTCTTCTGCAGATTGCACTTCTTTCTCTGCATTAATAAACTCCATTGCCTTCTGATTTGGATCTTCTTTCTTATATAACAATAACCATTCAGCTAATGGCTCTAATCCTTTTTCTTTTGCAATCGTTGCTTTCGTTCTTCTCTTCTCTTTATATGGACGATATAAATCTTCTACTTCTTGCAACTTTGTAGCTTTCACAATTTGCTGACGTAATTCTCCTGTCAGTTTTCCCTTCTCATCAATAAGACGAAGAACCTCTTCTTTCCTATCTTCAAGCTGCATCATATATTGCCATCTCTCTAAAATTGTACGAATTTGCACTTCATCTAAAGAGCCTGTCCATTCTTTTCGGTAACGAGCAATAAATGGAACTGTGTTACCTTCTTCTGTTAATTGAATAACATGACGAACTTGCTTTTCGGTAAAGCCTAATTCCTTCACTAACATTTTCATTAACGCTTGTCGATTATCTACCATTTCCATATACAACCGTAACCTCCTCTATAATAAAAAAAAGTTGCCCTGCAAGGAGAGCAACTTAAACTGCCGATTTAAAAATCTATTAGTCCTAAACTAATTTGTAGCGCTTCATCTACACGAATCATCATCACTTCATCTAAGTGAGTGATTTTGTCCGTTAAGCGCTGCTTATCGATTGTTCGAATCTGCTCAAGTAAAATAACAGAATCTCTCTCAAAACCGTACTTTTTCGCATCAATTTCCACATGAGTGGGTAATTTCGCTTTTTGAATCTGTGCAGTAATAGCCGCTACAATCACCGTTGGACTAAAACGATTTCCGATGTCATTTTGAATGACAAGAACCGGACGAACGCCTCCTTGCTCAGAACCAACAACTGGGGAAAGGTCTGCAAAATACACGTCGCCGCGTTTTACAATCAAAATATTACCCCCCGCTAACTAAGCGTTCTACTGTATGAGCTGCTTCATACTCTGCTAAGAAAGCTTCAGATGCAATACCAAGATTAATTTTTCCCATTTCAATGTACCCACGTCGCATTGATTCATGTTGGTAGCGTTTCTTCGTCTTATGTTGACGCAATAACAGTTGTGTTGCCTGGCAAATTAGTTCATGGCGATTCTTATTCTCTTGTTTTCCAATTCCGTCCAATTCCGTTACCATTTGCTTTGGCAACCGAACCACGATTTCAGTAGTTACACTTGATTCGGACACAAAAATACACCTCCACCGTCAACTACACACCCAAATATATATATGACACCTATTGTAATAATACCATTGTATGGAGCCTGTTGCAAAGACTTCCTTATTCCTTGCTTATGTTTTCCAATTCACAAACAAAACATTCATATTCTTTTATTTTTTATCTCATCACAAACAAGAAACGGAAGAGTTTCTTAGCAAAATTCACGTTAAATTATGTTAAAAGTAATGATAAGTAAAAAGCTTCTCGTCAAAAAATGAACTTATTCTTAACCAATGAACAGTCCTCACAAATGAAAAGAAGCAGATCATACTACCTTCTATATATTGTTCAAATAATTGATTACTTCTACAACCTTACCGTGCCGTATAAATATTCTCGGCACCCGGAAGCTTATCGTTGCAATAATTTCATAATTAATAGTCCCGGAATATTCAGCAACCTCAGTAGCACTGATATACTCATCACCTTGTCTTCCAATGAGTGTAACTTTCGTACCAAGCGGCACTTCACAAGGAAGGTGTATCATGAATTGATCCATTGTTACTCGACCTACAATCGGTACCCTTTTACCATTTACAAGCACTTCAAATCCTTGTAATCTTCTAAGCCATCCATCTGCATATCCAATTGCAACGGTTGCAATCCATTCTTCGGTTTTCGTTCGGTACGTGACGTTATAACTAATCCCATCCCCTTTAATCACCTGTTTAATATGAGCAACCTTCGTATGCAGTGATAACGCCGGTTCTAATTTAAACGGTAAAAAGGGGCGTATTTCTACAGACGGGGATAACCCATACATCGCAATGCCAATTCGTACTGCATTAAATGTAATCCCTTGAAAGCGTAGCGTTGCAGCACTATTAGCTGTATGGACAAACTTAGGATCCACTCCGAATTCTTTCAACCAACTTAACTGCTGCAAAAACGTGTTATATTGCTTATCAAAATAAGAAGTCTCCACCTCATCTGCTGTTGCAAAATGTGTATAAACTCCTTCTAATTCTAAGAATGGTGCACCTTCTAAGCTCTTTAAAAATCCTTTTAATTCTTTGCGTTCGCGTATTCCAATTCTCCCCATACCACTATCGAAATTAATATGGTATTTCATCGTAGACGAACCATCCCAAAGTTTGATTGCTTCTTCCACCCATTCTTTTTGATAAACAGTTAACGCTACATCATTTTCAGCAGCTACATTGACATCACGAGGCGGAGAAGGACCTAATACTAAAATTGGCACAGTAATACCAGCCCTTCGAAGCACTAAAGCTTCATCTAAAAAGGCAACCGCTAACCTTGTCGCCCCTGCTTCTAATGCCGTTTTAGCTACAGGTACATAATCGTGTCCATATGCATTAGCCTTAACTACAGCAAAAATCTCTACATCACTTGGAATGAAATTTTTAATGTGTGTAATATTGTTATAGATCGCATCTAAATCCACTTCCACCCAAGTGTCACGGTAAAATGGTGCTTCTTCCATAAATACACTTCCTTATACACGATATGCGAAGCTTATTCTTTTATATGCTTCTTTTATGAAATCCACCCTTCAAACTAAGAAAAGACGTGGTGCACATATATCACCACGTCTAAGAAGTTTACTTCACCTGCTTCTCTGTAACTGAACGAGCAACCATTAATAGCTCCTTCGGCTCTAAACCTTTAGACACGAGCATATATTCTACTCCGTTATGCGACCACGTTAAAGAGTCTTTCGTCAACGCTCCAATCGTGAATCCAAGATCAACCAATTCTCCACTTACACTGATAGCTGACGACGCCTCTGCAACTTTTGCCTTTTCTTGTATTAAAGTAAAGGATTTCTTACTTCCAGTGTATGTGAGTATCGCACGCTTGCCACTGTCTGTCTTCAACTCTTTTTCGTCTTTCAAAGTCATACCTTGCGGCGTATCACGTGGATACAAAATAGCAAATGGTTTGTCTTCTTTTGCCGTTGTTTGAACATCTACTTGCGCTCTAGACATATTTTGTTTCGTATCAAATGCACCTTTATCAAATTTCGCATCGAATTTCACTTTAGAGAAGTCTACCTTCACAAGAACATTTTGATCATTATCCATTAACTTCACGGAAACTGGTGTTAAATCACTTTTCTTCAATGTAATCTCTTGTCTTGGCAACATGTTTTGATGCTGATAGTTTGTTTTTGTTTTAAAAATATAATACTTATCTGTTTTTGCAAAAGTAAGGTTTTTCTTATCTTGCAAAATATCTCTCACAAGGGATTCATATAAATAAGCCTGGCTACTATTTTGCGGCCAATCACTTTGGAAACGGAAACTCTTATTAAGCGCTGGCGTTAATACAAATACACCTTCTTCATTTCTTAAAATAATTTGGCTCTGATCCTTTTTCGCATTCTGCAAATTCACACGATAAAAAGAAGGTTCCTTATGCCATATTTCTACCTTATACTCCTGAGGCTCATTCCCTGTTTTAATAGATAATTTTGCTTCAGCTTGATAACTTTTCATCCCTTTTACTTTCGCCTCTAAATCTCTCACAACATCATCTTGTTTCTTTTCCATACAACCGCCCAACACAAAAACGGTTAATAAACCGACAAGAACTAAAAACAGACGCCTTTTCATCACTTCAGCCCCTTTGCCCCTATAAATGAATGGAAGATGTGCCTTCCTTATCGCTACCTCAAATATATGAGACAAAGGTATAAAATATGCAGACTAGCGTGACGAGCTTTCTAAAACAACTTGAGCAACAGCAAATTCCTTACTATGACTAATTGATAAATGAACAATATGCTCTGTACTTGTAATAAGGATCGGTTTACCTCTATCATCATTTTTTACCTCGATATCTAAAAAACTCACTTCTTTCCCAATGCCAGTTCCTACTGCCTTTGAATACGCCTCTTTCGCTGCAAATCTTCCAGCTACAAACTCTGTAAGGCGACTTCCCTTCAGCTCCTTAGCGACATTCCGCTCACTTTCAGTTAAAATACGTTCCATAAATTTTAGCTTTCCATCTAGCATTTTTTCAATTCGATTTAATTCAATAATATCGATTCCAATCCCTACAATCATTTCAAACTCCCCTTCTTCTATTTAGCTTTCTTTTTTCATATTGTAAGAATAACAGAGAATCTTTCTGATGCAAAAGGAGTGATACTCACCCATGCTAATACCATCTGCCCGCATTTCCTTACAACCAATTGTCATCGCTTTACTTCTTATACAATTAATCATGATTATGTTAGCCGATTTTTTCCTCTTTCCTATGGCAGCCTATAATGAATATATCGCTAAAGGAGAATGGTGGCGTCTCATAACTTCTCTGCTTGTACATGTAGACTTACAACATTTTCTTGCTAATAGTATTTGTTTATTCGTGCTTGGCTCTTCTATTGAAAAACAACTTGGGCACTTTTCTTTCATCATTATTTTTTTTCTTTCTGGTATTCTCGGAAATATTTCTACTTATCTTATTATGCCTCTTGAATATATTCATGCCGGGGCATCTGGCAGTATTTTCGGATTGCTAGGTGCACAATTATTTCTATTGTATAGTCGTTATCGTTCTTCCAATCCGAGAGACATTGCTATTTTTTCAATCATGATATGTATATTACTACTATTCACTTTCTTCAATCCCTCTGCTAATCCTATCAGCCATTTAACAGGATTGATCATTGGTGGTATTTGCACCCCTTTATTAACAAAAAAACTCGATGGTGCAGAGCTTATTTAATATAGAAGCTCGCACCATCGACAATTTCCACACCTGTTTGTTTACTTAAATCTCTCATGAGTTGAAATAAAGACTCATCTTTCTTCTTCGCCTCAATCATACAATCAATTTGCGGAACACTTCCCTCTATCCTTTTTAAAAAAGATAAAAAAGTATCCACATCAATAAAGTCTGCATGTGCTCTCGGGTCTTTTCCCTCTCTAGGACTAGAAATGTGCATTTTCACCGGTAACAAAGACGATTCCCACGTATGTACAACACGCGCCCAATTTTCATGCCAATCTTCTTGATTATTATTCATCATGTGGTGATGCAAATCAAACACGACTGGAATATCTAACTTCTCACCTAAATACAATGTTTCTTCTAAAGAAAAGGTCGTGTCATCATTTTCTAATATGACCATCTCTTGAATACCTCTCGGAACACTCGACCAATTTTCTATAAAACGTTCTAATGCAAGTTCCTTATCTTTATAACCTCCACCCACATGTAATACACACCTCTGTTTATGTTCAATCCCCATACCTTTTAATAATTTTTTATGCATCTGCAATGTCTTTACGGATTGTTTAAAAATACTCTCTTCAGGTGAATTCAGTACGACAAAATGATCTGGATGGAAATCAATTCGCATGTTCATACGAATTGCGTATTCACCTAGCACTTTTAAATTTTCTTTCAATGGACGAATGTAGTTCCAATCTAACAACTCCTCATGATTTGCTAAAGGAATCAACTTGGAACTAAGTCGAAAGAACGATATGTCATGTCCTTTATTATGCTTTAATAGTCGTAAACAGTTTTCCAAATTCGAATTAGCAATTCTTTCAAGTTTACGAATCGCTGCTTCCCGATCATCTATTTTTTGAAACTGCGCGTACGTCATCGTTTGAGATGGAGACGCATTCTTTAAATGTACACTCATCGCGACATACCCAAGTCTTACAAGCATGTAACACCTCTTTTCTACACAAGTTATTATGTAGTATGTACAATTAGAGAAATAAAAAAAGAGAATGCCGGCAAAGGGCATTCTCTTTTTTTATTAAGCTTGCGGACGGCTATGATGTTTTCTTTCCCCGCGTCCATTTGAAGATCCAGGGCGACCTTGACCTTCACCTTTACGACCACGGCTACCGCCATCACGATTACGATCACGGTTACCATCACGATTGCGATCACGATCACGGTTACGGCCATCTCCACCGCCGCGTCCATCACGATTACGATCACGGTTACGGCCATCGCCACCACCGCGTCCATCACGACTACGATTACGGTTACCATCACGGTATCCGCCTCCGTTGCCGCCGCGTTTTTTAGAACCGCCACCTCTTGAAACAACTGGTGGTTCTGATGTTAAAGCGATTGGAGTTGTATCCGGCTCTTTTGTCATCATTTTTAAAGCAGCAGCTACTACTGTTACAGAATCATTCTCTTCTAACATTTCTTCTGCAATACGCTTGTAGTATGCTAAGTTCTCATTTTGGATTGTGCTTTGAAGCTTTTCAGCGATTAAACGTTGTTGACCTTCTAATGCCTCGTCAAGTGTCGGTGCTTCCATACGGTCAACTTTACGTTTTGTTGTACGCTCGATATTTTTTAATTGTCCTGATTCACGTGGTGTTACAAATAACATTGCAATACCTTTTTTACCTGCACGGCCAGTACGACCGATACGGTGAACGTATGATTCTGGATCTTGTGGGATATCGAAGTTGTATACGTGTGTTACGCCTGAAATATCAAGACCACGTGCAGCAACGTCTGTTGCAACAAGAACTTCAATAGCACCTTCTTTAAATTTACGTAATACAGACATACGTTTCGCCTGTGTTAAGTCACCATGAATACCTTCTGCTGCATAACCACGTAAATTTAATGCTTCTGATAATTCATCAACACGACGCTTTGTACGACCGAATACGATTGCAAGCTCTGGAGATTGAATATCTAGTAAGCGTGTTAACACGTCAAACTTTTTCTTTTCTTGCACTTCTAAATAGAACTGCTGAATGTTTGGCATTGTTACTTCTTTTGCTTTTACTTTAATGTGTTGAGGCTCAGTCATGAAACGCTCAGCAATACGACGGATTGGATCTGGCATTGTCGCTGAGAATAATAATGTTTGATGTGTTTCTGGCACATCTGTTAAAATCGCTTCAATATCTTCAATGAAGCCCATGTTTAACATTTCATCCGCTTCATCAAGAACAACAGTCTCAACGTTTTGTAAACGAAGTGTTTTACGGTTAATATGATCTAAAATACGACCCGGCGTACCAACAATAATGTGTGGGTGTTTTTTTAGAGCACGAATTTGGCGGTTAATATCTTGACCACCATAAATTGGTAGAATACGAACACGTTTATGTTTACCAATTTTGTATAGCTCTTCTCCAACCTGAATTGCTAATTCACGCGTTGGCGCGATAACAATACCTTGAACTGCTTCTTTATTTGTATCCACTTTATCTAATAGCGGTAATCCGAATGCTGCTGTTTTCCCTGTACCTGTTTGTGCTTGCCCAATAATATCTTTACCTTGCAATGCATGTGGAATTGTTTCAGCTTGAATCGGCGTAGCCTCTTCAAAGCCCATGCTTTCAACAGATTGCAGTAAAGACTCACTTAATCCTAATTCTCGAAATGTTGTCAATGTTACTTCTCCTTTTCTATCCTATACTTATCATTTAAAAAAAGGCGTTTTCCGAATTTGCGGAAAAGCCCTTTTCCTGAATGCTCACGTATATAAACGGGCGTATATTCTTCGCGAAAATACTTCTAAACGTTATTACACTTTATCAATTATAAGTTTTGTATGTGTAAAAAGCAAACCCAACTGTTACCTTATTTTCATATTCAGAGTTTTTTTCTTCACTTTTATTTTTTTATATTTACTGTAAGCGCTTATTATAAGTTTCTTCTATTTTCGTGGCTATCATCCCTGTTTATATACACCAATTATTTCAACATCGTAATTACTTCTTCTAATTTCATACCACGAGATGCTTTTACTAATACAACATCTTTCGCATCGACTACTGTTTGCAACTCTTTTACTAACTCTTCTTTATTATCATACGCCTTTACACGTTCATTAGGGAAATTAATTTTCGCTCCTTCAGCAATTTGAGCCCCTAATTTACCACATGTGAATACGTATGAAACCTTTGCTGGATCGATTAATTTACCTACTTCATAATGAAACTGTACTTCTTGATCTCCAAGCTCTAACATATCACCTAGCACGACAATTTTTTTAGCAAATCCATCTAAACCATTCATTAGGTGGAATGCTGCTTCCATGGCTGTCGGACTTGCATTGTAAGCATCATTGATAATTGTTAATCCACTATCTGTTTTTACAATTTCCATACGCATGCCTGTCATTTGAAGTGTGACTAAACCTTGTTTCATTTCTTCCCACGTTACACCAAAATGTTTCGCAATTGCCATTGAAGCAAGTGTGTTATACACATTATGTTTTCCTAACACTGGTAAGTAGAATGAAGTATTTTCGTCTCTATTCATCTTAAAATGGGTCCCGGTCGCCTGTAATGTTACAGTTGTTGGATAATAATCATTTGCTCTAGCATCACCAAACGTAACTGTTTCAGCTATTAAATTCATTTCAGGAACACGATTTGTCAATAATGGCTCATCTCCGTTATATACGAATACTCCACCTTCTTGTAATCCTGTCACAATTTCTAATTTTGCTTCAGCAATCGCCTCGCGAGAGCCTAAGTCCATTAAGTGTGCCTCACCAATGTTTGTAATGATAGCTGCATTTGGACGAGCTAACTTAGATAAGAATTCAATTTCCCCTCGGCTTGACATACCCATTTCTAATACAGCTACTTCTGTATTTTCTTCTAAGTTTAAAATAGTAAGAGGTAACCCGATATGGTTATTGAAGTTTCCTTCTGTTTTTTGAACTTTGAATTTAGTTGCAAGAAGACTTGTTACAATATCTTTTGTAGATGTTTTACCGTTACTACCTGTCACACCAACAACTTTAACATCCAATTGATCGCGATAGCTTTTCGCTAACAATTGTAATGCCGATAGCGTGTCTTCTACAAGAATAACTGGAAGATTCTCAGGTGGATTTGCTACATCTTTCATCCACAATGTAGCAACAGCTCCATTTTCAACAGCTTTATCTACAAAAGCATGTCCATCGAAACGTTCACCTTGAATCGGAACATATAGGTTTCCTTTTTCGATTTTTCTTGTATCAATAGACACTCCTTGTATAGTAATTCCCTCATATCGCTCTGCTAATCCCGTACCATTTACCATCTGTTCTACTTGTTTTAACGTTCGATTTATCATAAAAACACTCCTTACATAGAGGAAGCACTATTCCTGCGAATAGTGCCTCCTCCTTTTTTGTTAGATTGTATATTTAATTTTTTGTTTTTCTTCGTGACGCTCAATTGCTAAACCGATTAGCTCTTCAATTAATTCCGGATACGGTAATCCAGTATGTTGCCATAGTAGAGGGAACATACTAAACGGCGTAAATCCTGGCATTGTATTTACTTCGTTAATGTATACTTCTCCATCTTTCGTTAAGAAGAAATCAGCTCGTGTTAATCCAGCACCATCTAACGATTGGAACGCAATAATCGCATCTCGCTTAATAACATTAGACTCTTCTTCTGTCATTTCAGCTGGAATAATTAACGCTGTATCGCCATCAATATATTTCGACTTATAATCATAGAAGTCTTTTTTCGGTACGATTTCACCTACAACTGAACATTTCGGTTCATCATTACCTAGTACACCCACTTCTACTTCACGTCCAACAATATTCTCTTCTACAATAATTTTACGGTCAAATTGGAATGCCTCTTCAAATGCATTCTCAAGCTCTTCACGATTTTTACACTTATTAATACCAACACTTGAACCAAGGTTTGCTGGTTTTACGAAGCAAGGATATCCTAATACTTCTTCTACTTTTTCATATGCTGTTTCACGATCTTTTTCCCATGCGCTACGAATGAATGATGCATATTTTGCTTGTTTCAATCCAGCCTCTGCAAAGATGTTTTTCATAACAACTTTATCCATACCTGCAGCAGATGCTAGAACACCATTTCCTACATAAGGAATGTTCATTAATTCTAATAATCCTTGAACCGTTCCATCTTCACCATTCGGTCCATGCAGTAATGGGAATATAACGTCGATAGCATTTTTCTCAGAAGCTGCAGATGGAATAATTTCTGTACTTAATGATAACGGAGAAATCGCATTTTCTGCACCGCTCATTTTTAGAACTTCAACATCTGTTACTTCACCTTCAATACGCTCACCGCGTACCCATTGACCTTGTTCTGTAATATAAATTGGATGAATCTCGAATTTATCTTGATTTAATGCTTTAATAGCAGCAAGAGCCGTTTGTAGCGAAACTTGATGCTCAGCTGATTTTCCACCGTATAATAAACCTAATTTAATTTTTGTCACTGAAATCACCCTAACCAATTGTTTTCATTTTTCTATTTTAGCACTTTTTATAAAAATAGGTAGTTCCTATTTGAAATAAAATGTAACTTCCACAAATAATTAAATGACACCACTTATTGGTTTTCTATACTTTTTCCACTTATCTTTTTTCATAAATATATAAAATTGCAACCCAATTTAGTTCTGTACCTAAAATATGTAGAAATCCCCTTTTCGTGTATATCATCTACTCGTTAAGAAGATCGTTTGGTTAATGTGCTTTTTTGCCTTTGTTCAACGAGACGATCTAAAGAAACATATACAACACCTGCAATTACACATCCTACAGCTAAAATTGTAAAGAGAAGGTGCCCAAGTAATCGATCTAGCAAAAAACCTCCAAGAAGTGGACCGAATGCACTTCCTGTAATCCACTGTAAACTTGCAGCTCCCATATAAGTCCCTCTCAAATGCTCAGGGGCCAAATTCGCTACAAACGTCATCTGTACAGGCGACATGATCATCTCACCTAGTGTATATATGGCATAAACGAACATTAATGTAATTAAAATAACTGTAGCATTTATATCGAATTCTCCAAACCACTTCGGTAACCATCCTATAAAGAATAAACCAATCCCGAACAAACATGCACCATATAACATCGTCTTTCCGACAGGTTTATCTGTGGCCCATTTTGAAATTTGAAATTGGAACAACACAACTAATAGTCCATTTAAAGCCATTAAATATGGATATGGATTGTTAGTTCCAAAAATACCTTTCATTTCATTATCAAAGTGCAGTGGTAACATACCTTCTGTTTGAGAAAATCCCATCGAAATAATGATACCCGCTAATAAATAAATCATTAGCGCCTTATCTCGCAATACAATTTTCCACACTGCTCCTGATTCCTTTTCTTTATTCTCTTCGTTATTCGTGCTCTTCGGCATTGTCTCTTGAATAAGAATGAATACTAGTAATGCATAAAACAACATCGTAGAAGAAGCAATAATAAACACAAGGTTCTTCGACAACACAACTACTGAAGCGCCCATTATCGGGCCAATTGCAGCACCTATATTGTGCCCCATTCGTAATAAACCATATGCTTCAGTTCTTTTTTCTGGCGTTGTTACATCCGCAACCATTGCTGATGCAGCTGGATGAAATAAAGAATTACTTAATCCTAAAAAAATAGATAAAATCGCATATGGAATAAATCCTTCTATAAATAGAAAACCGAGCATTAATAACGCATTACTCGCCATCGAAAATATCATAATTGGCTTTCTTCCATATTTATCAGCAATTCTTCCTCCTATAATTGCTCCAAAGCTTGCAGCAATTGGAGAAAGCGCCATAATCACTCCGACCTGCAATAACGAATCTACCTTATCTTTTAAATATAATGCAAAAAAAGGCATCAACATCATCATCGCAATTCCATTTAACGTCTCTCCAATAAATCGAATCCATACGTTACGGTCCATCTCCCTTAACTCACGCCACGTATTTTTCATCATTTCACCCCTTTCGTTTGCCAACAATTATCTTATAACTAATTCAGAAAAATGTAAATTTTCAAATAAAAAAATCCATTCTAACAGAATTAGAATGGATTTTCCTACTTATAGATTTGCTGCATCTTCTTCTTCTTTACTATTATTTAAAGCACTATGTTTACTGCTATATAAAAAGTAAACCGCAATACCAATAACCATCCATATCCCAAAACTAATCCAAGCAGTTCCGGATAATTGAAGCATTAAGTATAAACAAAAAATTACTGTTAACGCTGGTAAAAATGGTACAAGCGGCGCCTTAAATGCCCTCGGTAAGTCCGGATGAGTTCTTCTCATTACAATTACAGCAACAGCTACGAGTGCAAATGCTGACAATGTCCCCATATTTACAAGATGTGCTAATACATTTAAATCTATTAATCCTGAAATCAGTGCCGCAATAATTCCCGTTGTCCACGTATTTAAAAATGGTGTTTTAAATTTCGGGTGAACTTTAGCAAGACGTTTCGGCAATAATCCATCTCTACTCATTGCATACGAAACACGTACTTGCCCATACATCATAACTAGCATTACAGTTGTAATTCCTGTAATTGCTCCTACTGAAATTACTCCCGCTAAACCATCTTGTCCAATAAATTGAAGTGCAAAAGCAACTGGATCTGATATATTTAGCTGTCCGTATGGAACAATTCCTGTCAAAATAAGCGAAACGACAATATAAAGAACCGTACAAATTAATAAAGATGCAATAATGCCAATTGGTAAATCACGTTGTGGGCGTTTCACTTCTTCTGCTGCCGTCGAAACTGCATCAAACCCTATGAAGGCAAAGAACACTGTAGCAGCTCCAGCCATTACACCATCTAAACCAAACGGCATAAAAGGCGTCCAGTTTTCAGGTTTCACATAATTAAAACCAGCGAAGATAAAAATAAGAACAACCGCTATTTTAATAAATACCATAATATTATTTACACGTGCACTTTCTCGAACACCTCTAGATAAAAGAACAGTCATCACTAAAATAATTAGAACCGCAGGTAAGTCAATTATTCCACCCTTTCCTGTACCAGGGGCCGAGGAGAGAATGGTAGGAATATGGATTCCAAATCCCTTTAATAACGATTGGAAATAAGCGGACCAACCATTTGCCACAGCTGAGGTAGCAAGTAAATACTCAAGCATTAAGTCCCATCCAATTAAAAATGCGAATACTTCTCCCATCGTCGCATATGTGTACGTATACACACTGCCTGAGACAGGAACTGAAGAAGCGAATTCAGCATAACAAAATGCAGCAAAGGCACAGGCTAACGCGGCTATCGCAAATGATAATATAATAGCTGGTCCAGAATGTTTCGCCGCTACCACGCCCGTTAGAACAAAAATACCCGTTCCAACAATTGCCCCGATTCCAAGCATCGTTAAATCTAGCGCGCCCAATGTTCTTGCTAACGTCTTTTGTTTACTCTCTTGCATTAACTTTGCAAGAGGCTTCTTTTGAAAAATTTGCTTCATAGCATGCTCCTCCAAGTTTTAAATTTTCTGAAAATTTTTAATTCGCTTTTTCATTTTACTCATAGTACTTTTCACAGTCAATACTTTTGTCGAAATAAGTAGAAATTCTTATGAATACGCGCTATCTTTATCATTCTTTCTATATATCTTTCTATGGTTTTTTTTGGTATTATTATACATGTCGATTCCATAAAAGAGGCATGCTCCGTTATTGAGCATGCCTCTTTTTCCTATTTCACAGTAAATGAACCCTCTTCAATCCAGCTATACATATATTTTTCATCTTCTGTTTCATGTGCTTGTTTTACAATACGAAGTGGACGGAATGTATCTATCATAACAGCTAATTCAAGCGTTTCTTTTTTCCCTATGCTCGCCTCTGTTTTCCCAGGGTGTGGCCCATGAGGAATGCCGCTCGGATGAAGTGTAATAGAACCTTCTTCCACACCTTTCCGGCTCATAAAGTTTCCTTCTACGTAGTACAGTACTTCATCACTATTCACGTTACTATGATAATATGGTGCCGGAATAGATGCTGGATGATAGTCGTATAAACGTGGTACGAAAGAGCAAATAACGAAATTGTGACCCTCGAACGTTTGATGTACTGGAGGTGGCTGATGAATACGACCTGTGATTGGTTCGAAGTCCTCCACATTAAAGACCCACGGATATAAATAGCCATCCCAACCAACAACATCTAACGGATGGTGTCCTAAGACATGTTTATGCATATACCCTCGCGACTTTGTCATTACGACAAACTCACCTTTTTCATCATACGTCTCTAATTTTTCAGGGCCACGAATATCTCTCTCACAAAACGGGCTATGCTCTAACAATTGTCCATATTCATTACGATAGCGACGCGGTGTTGTAATTTGACTATTTGCTTCTACAACAAGAAACTTAGTCTCTCCTTCATCTGGAATAACACGATAAATCGTTCCAATTGGAATCGTTACATAATCACCTTTTCGATAGTGAATCGTTCCGAACATTGTTTCAATTTTCCCTGTTCCGTAATGAACAAATAACATTTCATCGCCATCACCATTACGGTAGAAATAGTCCATTTTTTCTGTTGGAGTCACTACTCCAATTAATAAATCCTCATTCCCAAGCATAAAGTTTCTTCCGCTTACTGCATCGCCAGTTTTTTTATTTTCTTTCGTGCGGAAGTGGCGATGTGAAAGAGCAACATCCTCTTCATACTGCAACTGACAAGAATGAGATAATGCTGTATGCCCTACTTCCGTTGGCATATAATGATGATACAAAATAGACTGCGTACCAGAAAAACCTTTTGTTCCCATTACCTGTTCACGATAAAGTGATCCATCTTTTTTACGGAATTGTACATGTCGTTTATGAGGTAGCTCCCCCATGTGACGATAAAACATGCCCATCACCTGCTTCCATTTCTTTTTTGACCGTATTACGTAATGTACCTAAACCAGTAATCGTAAGTTCTACAACATCTCCATCTTGCAGCCACTCTTCCGTACCTAGTTCTAAAATACAACCTGTTCCTACTGTCCCAGAACCAATCACATCACCTGGATATAACGTAACGTCTTCTGAAGCACGTTCAATCATTTCAGCAAATGTATAGTAAATATCTTGGAAGTTCCCCTTCGATAATAACTTTCCATTTACATGAGCAGTCATCTCTAACTCATAACGATCACCGTTACGATAAACATCTAATTCCTCTTTCGTAACAAGGTGCGCTCCTAATGAAGTTGCAAAATCCTTTCCTTTTGCTGGACCAAGTCCTACCTTCATTTCTGTTGCTTGTAAGTCCCTTGCACTCCAGTCGTTCATAATACAATAACCAAAAATATATTCCTCTGCTTGCTCACGAGAAATATTTCTTCCTTCTTTCCCAATTACGCAAGCAATCTCTAACTCATAATCCAGTTTTTTAGATTTCTTCGGGCCAATTACAAAAGCATCTGGACCAATTACAGCACGGTGGTTCGTAAAATAAAAAACCGGAATATCATACCATTCAGGTACAACATCTAGCCCTCTTCGGCCGCGTGCCGTTTTTACATGCTGTTCAAACGCGTAAAAATCCCGAATACTACTCGGATTAGGAATTGCCGCCACTAATTGTACTTCCTCTAAGGAATATATACCCTTTTCCGGATTCTTAATATTACGCAATACTTCTACATACTCATCCGCTTTCTCTAAAAAGGCGAACATAGAAGAAGGTAATTTTCCACCACTAGCAAGATTCATATCGATTACTTTGTCGCCTTCAAGCCATCCAGCTCGCATTTCTTTTGAAGGAAGACGAAATGTAACAAATTTCATCATAATTCCTCCCTATGAAAATGAAATTTCCACCAGCAAAAGAATTCCTGCTGGTGGATATAAATTTTATAAATTTCCGCGACGCTCTTGTTCTCTTTCAATTGATTCAAATAACGCTTTAAAGTTTCCTTCACCAAATCCACGAGAACCTTTACGTTGAATGATTTCAATAAATAGAGTCGGGCGATCTACAATTGGTTTCGTAAAGATTTGTAGTAAGTAGCCTTCATCATCGCGATCTACTAAGATCTTTAATTCTTTTAACTTATCAATTTCTTCATCAATTTTTCCAACTCGTGCAGTTAACTCATCATAATAAGTATCTGGTGTATCTAAAAACTCCACACCATTTGAACGAAGCGATTCTACTGTTTTAACAATGTCATTTGTTAGTAAAGCAAGATGCTGTACACCTGCTCCATTATAGAATTCTAGATATTCTTGAATTTGTGATTTTCGCTTTCCATCAGCTGGTTCGTTAATAGGGAACTTAATACGACTTCCGTTTGTCATAACCTTCGACATTAATGCTGAATACTCTGTACTGATATCATCATCATCAAAATGGATCATTTGTTTAAAGCCCATAACGTTCTCGTAATAACTAACCCACTCTTCCATCTTTTCAACATTACCAACTACATGGTCTACAGCAATTAAACCTGATTCTTCAAATGGAATATCAAACTCTGCCTTTTGGAATCCTGGCATAAATGTTCCTTTATAATTTTTACGCTCTACAAGCGTATGAATTGTATCACCATACGTACCAATAACTGCTTTTTTCAATGTACCGTTCTCGTCTGTTAACTCTACAGGCGGAGCAATTGCGACGGCACCACGTTTCACCGCTTCCGAGTATGCTTTATCAACATCGTCAACAAGTAATGCCACATCTTTCACGCCATCACCATGAGTCTTTACAAACTCTGCAATACGATTGTCACTACTTAAAGCTCCAGACACAACAAAACGCATATTTTTTTGCACAAGAACATAAGATACCTTCTCACGGTTACCAGTTTCTAATCCAGAGTAGGCCACAATTTTGAATCCGAATGCTCTCGCAAGGTAATAACTTGATTGCTTTGCATTTCCTACGTAAAATTCCAAATGGTCTACATCACGTACTGGAAAAAAGTCCTCCATTTGTGCAGCTAGCGTATCCATAGATTTTTGTTTCATAAAATCCTCATCCCCCTGTAAATAGATTAAATGGTCCATACTTAAAACCAACCGAAAACGCTTCCAACATCGATTAATAAAAATTAGTTAGCAAGCTAACAAATTCTGACCTTTAAAATTTTCTATCTTTTCTGTCAAATTCCTCTTTTTTTCTTACATATAAAATTCGACTTTTTTCTCTTTGAAATAAAGGGAGACTTTAATCAACGAAGGGTTAATTATTAAACTTCACCAATTGAGCGTTTACGCGATAAAGGAAGACTATTAATGTTTTGGAGAGATATATAGGAGAAAATAAAAAAGACCCCAACATATTAACTACTTACTAATATGCTAGAGTCTTTATTTTTTTTGAATGATTGTATTTATATGTCTCATACTAATACATTTGCAAGGAATAGAATAAATGATGTTAATACTACCGCTCCACCTAACGATCCTAATAAATCTGTTTTTGTTACTTGTAACACTTGTTCACTGTTCATATTCCTCATTCTCCTTTCATTTTGTAGGGTTTAAAACTTCTATTACACTAATACACTTGATAGAAATACGATTAACGCTGTTAATACTACTGCTCCACTTGCTGATCCTACGAAGTCACCTTTTGTTACTTGTAATACTTGCTCTTTCATTTTTTCATTCTCCCTTCATTTGTTTTTTGTTACAAAACTTCTATTATACTAATACGCTTGATAGAAATACGATTAACGCTGTTAATACTACTGCTCCACTTGCTGATCCTACGAAGTCACCTTTTGTTACTTGTAATACTTGCTCTTTCATTTTTTTATTCTCCCTTCATTTGTTTTTTGTTACAAAACTTCTATTATACTAATACGCTTGATAGAAATACGATTAACGCTGTTAATACTACTGCTCCACTTGCTGATCCTACGAAGTCACCTTTTGTTACTTGTAATACTTGCTCTTTCATTTTTTTATTCTCCCTTCATTTGTTTTTTGTTACAAAACTTCTATTATACTAATACGCTTGATAGAAATACGATTAATGCTGTTAATACTACTGCTCCACTCGCTGATCCTACGAAGTCGCCTTTAGTTACTTGTAATACTTGCTCTTTCATATCTTTCGTCCTCCTTTTTAATAAGTTATCTATATGTAATTTCTAAGAAATGTTTATTTCATAGTTTTTATGTTAGCGTTACATTAAATTTAATAACGTAACGTTTGTAACATTAATGTAACATAACTATTATTACGTTGCAATATAATTACGTAAATTTTATTACACTTTTTTACGTTTTTTTATAAACATCCTCATAAACCTTGTTTTAATGCACTTTCTACTAAGTTTACGTTTGTAACATTCATGTAATATTACAGTCATATAACGAAACATACCCATACCTACCTCTACTTTTGTTACAAATCAAGATAAATCTTTCATTAAGAAGGTGGAATCTATTAAATTCTTACTAATAGTTCATACGAGATAAAATACAATCTTTCCAAGATAAGTTTATATGTTTCCTCTATATAACTATGTATAATAAAAACAAAGAGGTGGTCATTTTGAAATTAATCGCATTAGATATGGATGGTACGCTACTATCATCTAATCTTGAAATCTCCAAAGAGAACTTACAAGCTATCCAAACTGCAAAAGAGGCTGGTCATATTGTAATGATTTGTTCTGGCCGTGCGAAAGAGGATGCTTTAAAACTGTTGGAAGAATATAAACTATCTCTTCCAGTTGGAGCGAGCAATGGGGCAATTGTTTATGTGGATGGAAAAGTAATTAACTCGCGTTGTATACAAAACGACAAAGTGTACAAACTTGCAAAGTTACTAGAATCTGAAGATGTTCCGTATAAGCTATATACGAATAAAGGAGTTTATTCTCCATATACATGGCAAGATCAAGTCATGCAAGCATTCGAAGAAAACAAGCATGCACTAGATGTTACACTTGAGGAACTTGAAAGAATTACAGAAAAACAAAAGAAATCAAACTTAATTACTGATTTCCAAAGAATCGAAGATGTTGTAAATAATCCAGAGTTAGAAATATCTAAATTCTTCATTTTAACATTTAATGCAGAGCATCGCGCACAGCTATTAAGTATGTTACAAGAAGACACTGATATTATGGTTACAGCATCTGCCCCTACTAATTTAGAAATTATGGATAAGAACGGGCATAAAGGGAATGGACTGAAACAAATGGCAGCCCACTTTAATATACCAATTGAAGATACAGTTGCTATTGGTGACAATTTTAACGATGTACCCATGTTAGAAGTAGCTGGTTTATCAGTTGCAATGGGAAATGCTGAAGAAGATGTAAAAAAACTATGTGATGTTGTAACATTAACAAACAATGAACATGGTGTTGCTCATGCAATCGAGCAATTTGTATTGAAACAAACTTCATCTAGTAAATGAAAAAAGGACTCTTTCAACCTCTGAAAGAGTCCTTTTCTTTTATACATGGTGACAAGCAACAAAGTGCTCTTCACCAACATTACGGAATTCCGGTACTGTTTGTTTACAAACATCTGTTGCAAACGGGCATCGCGTATGAAAGCGACAACCTGAAGGTGGATTCGCTGGGCTTGGAATATCCCCCTCTAGTATAATTCGCTCTCGCTTCACTGTTGGATCTGGTATTGGCACAGCGGATAACAATGCTTTTGTATACGGATGAAGCGGGTTTGTAAATAACTCATCACGTGGCGCTGTTTCCACAATCGTTCCTAAATACATAATTCCAATTTTCGTACATAAATGCTCTACTACGCTTAAATCATGTGAAATGAACAAATAAGATAGTCCCTTTTTCTCCTGTAGCTCACTAAATAAATTAATGATCTGTGCTTGAATAGATACATCTAGTGCTGCCACAGGTTCATCAGCTACAATAAATTCTGGGTTTAATACCATAGCTCTTGCAATAACGATACGCTGACGTTGTCCACCAGAAAATTCATGAGGGTACCGGTCAATATGATATGGGGCTAAGCCACATAACTCTAATACTTCTGTCACCTTTTCACGAACATTTTCTTTCGTCGCTAGTCTGTGAGCCAACATCGGCTCACCAAGTGCTTCTCCAATTCTCATTCTCGGATTTAATGAGCTAAATGGATCTTGAAACACAAGTTGCATATTAGGACGATGTTTTCTCAATTCTTCTTTCGATAAAGAGTGAACATCTTGCCCTTTAAACTTCACTTCCCCTTCCGTTTTTTGGACGAGACGTAAAATTGTTTTTCCTATCGTCGTTTTTCCGCTTCCTGATTCACCAACGAGGCCGAATACTTCGCCTTTATTAATAGTAAAACTTACTCCATCAACTGCTTTTACATGTCCAACCGTTCTACTAAATATGCCGCCTTTAATTGGAAAATATGTTTTTAAGTTTTTTACTTCTAATAATGGTTCACTCATTGTTCCGCACACTCCTCATATAACCAGCAAGCTACTTTATGATTCTCATCATGTACATTCAGATTTGGCGCTTCTTCTTTACATATTTCCATACAATGCTCACAACGACCGCTAAAGTAGCAAAACTCATCCAAACCAACTAAATTAGGAACTTGCCCTGGAATAGAATATAGTTTATCTATTCGTTTTCCCATCACTGGTTTTGATTTCAACAATCCTTTCGTATATGGATGTTTCGGATTTTGGAATATCTCTAGTACCGGTGCTTCTTCAATAACTTTCCCGCCATACATAACGACAACGTAATCAGCCATTTCTGCTACAACGCCTAAATCATGTGTAATTAATAAAATGGATGTTTTAAATTCCTCTTTTATTTGCCTTAATAAGTCTAATATTTGGGCTTGAATCGTAACATCAAGAGCCGTTGTCGGCTCATCAGCAATTAATAACTTAGGATTACAACTAAGTGCAACAGCAATCATAATACGCTGTAACATGCCGCCGCTTAGTTCGTGCGGATAAGAATGGACGATTTCATCCGCACGGGCTATGCCGACTTTACGAATTAACTCAATTGCTTTCTTATACGCTTCATTTTTACTAAGTAATTCATGCTCTCTTAACGTTTCTACAATTTGTTCACCTACAGTAAAGACCGGATTTAGCGATGTCATCGGTTCTTGGAAAATCATCGCAATATCATTTCCTCGTAAACTACGAAGCTCTTTCTCTTTCATTCCTAAAAGACTTTTTCCTTCATATAAAATGTCTCCGCCTACTACACTGCCTGATTCAGCAATAAGTCCCATAATAGATAAGGCTGTTACACTTTTCCCGCAACCCGATTCACCTACAACACAAACAGTTTCACCTTCTCGAACTGCAAAGCTAACGTGATTCACAGCCTTTACTGTCCCTTCTTCTGTCTGAAAGTGTGTTTGCAAGTCTTTCAGCTCTACTACCGCTTTACTCATATTCTCTCACCTACCGTCTCATCTTTGGATCTAACGCATCACGAAGTGCATCACCAAGTAAGTTAATTGATACAACTGTTATAAAGATTGCAAAACCAGGCGGAATCCATAACCACGGACGCTTTTGGAAATCAAGCAATGAGTTCGCTGCACTAATCATGTTTCCCCATGATGGTGTAGGTGGGACGACGCCGAGACCTAAGTAGCTTAGTGCGGATTCACTTAAAATAGATCCAGCCACACCCAAAGTTGCTACAACAATAAGCAACGGTAAGACGTTAGGAACTAAATGATGAATGATTTTCCGAGAATCCTTTAATCCTAATACATCTGCTGCTTGCATAAAGGATTGCTCCCGCAACGTTAAAATTTGTCCTCTCACAAGACGGGCAAGTCCTGGCCATCCTACTAAACTTAAAATAATCATTACAACATATAAACGGTATTCCGATGGTAATTTCCATTCTGATAAGATTGCTCCCATTATAATAAGTAACGGTAATCCCGGAATGGACATTAAGACATCTGCAACACGCATAATTAAATGGTCTACAATACCTCGATAAAAACCAGCAATTGCTCCTAATAGAGCACCTAGTATAACAGATAGTAGCATCGACGCTAAACCAATTGTTAATGAAATACGTCCTGCTTGCATAAGTCTAGTTAAAATATCCCGTCCCAACTGATCTGTTCCAAGCCAATGTGATAGGTTGGGTGGTTTATTAATTTGTGTTACTTGTACTTTTCCATCAGCATATGGTGAAAAGATTGGACCGATAAAACTAAATAAAAACATAAATATTAAAATGTATAATCCATACAATGCCATCTTATTTTTCTTAATTTTTTTATACGCTTGGCGCCATGGTGATGATTCGTTTCCCTTTTTCCGTTCTTTCTTTTTCTCTATTATTGGTGTAATAGTCTCCATATCTTTCCCCCCTTACTTCAAGCGAATTCTTGGATCAACAAACGCATATACAATATCCGCTAAAAAATTTGCCATAATTGTTAAACATGAAAGAAACATCGTAAAGGCCATTAATACCGTATAATCACGGAAGTTTAATGCTTCTAATTGAATGCTACCGATTCCTGGCCAGTTAAAAATCTGTTCAATAATAATAGCTCCTGAAAATAAACCTGGTAATTCAAAAGCGAGTAATGTAATTGCTGGCAAAATTGCATTTTTCAATGCATGTTTATAAATAACAGTTCTTTCTTTTAAGCCTTTTGCACGAGCAGTACGAATATAATCTTGCCTAATAACATCCAACATGCCAGTTCTAAAATATCGTGTTAACGATCCTACACCAAGAAGCGTTAAAATAAACACCGGTAGAATCATATGACGTAATACTTCTAATATGTATGCTATCCCTGTTGAGTTACTCCCAATATCAATCATGCCACCAATAGGTAATAACTTTAAATCAACTGCTAATAATTTAATTAAAAATAACCCGATAAAGAATGATGGAAATGACATTGCTGCAAAGACACCGATCGTTACCAATCTATCAAACCAAGAATGCTGCTTTGTTGCAGAAATAACCCCAATAATAAGAGCAATAATCCAAGTGAAAAATAAAGCTGCAACAGCAACGATAAATGTATTCCAAATAAATTTATTAAGTAATGAAGTTACCGGTTCTTGATACTGTAAAGAAAATCCAAAATCACCATGCAAAGCATTCACTAACCAGTGAAAATACCTTTCAATAATTGGTTTGTTTAAGCCATATAATTCCCTTAACTCTTGAGCTCTCTCTGGTGTTAACTTTGGATTTGAATCAATGTAATCCCCCGGCAAAAGTGCAAATAAGAAAAAAATAATAATAGATGTACCAAACAATGTAGGGATCATTTGAAGGAACCTACGAATGATATATGTTTTCACCTTTTGTCTCCCCAATCCTATTTACTTAAAAATAGAAGAACATTTTTTCAAAACAGCTACTATTCCCTTGCTGTGTGAAAAAACGTCTTCTATTATTTAGGTCAACCCTTATTGTTCAATAGATAACACTGGTAAGTTGGAACTGATGCTATCGTACTTTTCTGGATCAATTCCTTTTATACGTGCATTATGAGCATAAAGTAGTTTACGATAGTTTAATAAAATAACTGGTGGATCATCACTTAACTCTTTATACAGTTCTTTATAAATTGCTTTACGTTTTTCAATATCTGTCGTCCCTATACCTTTTACAATCAAATCATCTACTTTCGGATTATTATAACCCGTATCACTTTTTGGATTAGTTGATAAGTACTCACTTACAACTTCACTTGGATCACTAATTCCTGGTGTTGAAACTGCCGCTAAATCGTAGTCGCCTTTTCCTACTTTTGAAAGCATCGTATTAAAATCCATCAACTCTGGATTTAATTCAACACCGATTTCTTTGTAACTTTCTTTTGCGATTGGAATAAAGATATCATTTGTTTTACCTGTATTTGATGCGTAGTATGTTAATTTTAACTTTTGACCATCTTTTTCACGAACCCCGTCAGAACCTACTTTCCAACCAGCCTCATCCAATAATTTTTTAGCCTTTTCTACGTCGTGTGGATATTTATTAATACCTTCTTCTGTATATGCCCATGAAACTGGAGCAATTGGTACGTTAGCAACAGAGCCATATCCTTGTAAAGCTGTATCCACATACTTCTTACGGTCTAATCCATAAGTAAGTGCTTGGCGTACCTTTTTATCTTTCAAATACGACTTCTTATTATTTACATAGATATAAGCAATATCACTTGATGATTCAAGATTAATATTTGCAAACTCTAATCCTTTTAATTGGTCTATATTCTCAGGATTCGCTCTAAATCCACTATAGTCCAGTTCACCTGTTTGGAATAATTGGAATCCAGTATCACCTGATGTGATTTTGTAAATAAAGTTTTTGATTTTTGGTTTACCTGCATAATAATTTTCGTTAGCAACAAAGCGTACTTCTTGACCTGGAACATATTTTTCAAATTTATATGGACCCGCTGCAATTGGTTGCCCATATAATGCTTTTAAATAGTCTAAACTTGTATTTTGTTTATAATCTTTTCCATAATAAGCTTTTGATAGTACTGGGCCACCTAAATTAGTTAGCGCCTGTGAATTAACCTTTTCAGTTGTAATTTTAATTGTCTGTGGATCAACAACTTGGATTCCTTCAATAGAAGTTGCTTTTCCTTCTTTATATTCTTTCCCGCCTTTAACAGCATACTGAGCAATATCCAATCCACCTTCATACGCTTTATCATGAAGTAGTGTTAGTGTAAATGCTACGTCATCCGCGGTTAAAGGCGACCCATCACTAAACTTTAAATTTTTACGTAAGTGGAATGTATATGTTAACTGGTCAGCAGAAATATCCCATTTTTCTGCAAGGTCCGGAACAGGTTTACTTTGTTTGTCTGTTGTTACTAGTGATGCAAAGATAACAGACGTTACATTCCCATCCCAACCATTATCTTGGAAATACGGAAGGAAAACTCCCCCTGGCTTAGAAATGGCTGTAATAAAAGTATCTTTTCGCTGATTTGCTTTCTCTGGACTTTTCTTTTTATCTGTAGCTGGAATTGATTCAATCTTAGCGTCTTTTAAATCCTGTTTTTTTACTGGTTCTGTAGAAGCCGTATCCTCCTGTCCCCCACAAGCAGATAACACAAGCGAACTACTCAGTAATACCGAAAATACACCAGCCCATTTTTTTGTCTTTTTCTTCATTGTCCCCACCCTAACTGTTTAATAGTTATACCCTTTGAACTTATAAGCTTATGTATGCCTCCCACAGCACATTTATAGCCAATCGGAAAAGTCGGTTTTAATCGTAAAAAAATAGATGTTTTTGAGGGATAACAATCCTATTCCGACCTTTCCGGTAGACTTTATGGTTATTAGCTTATATCTTCCGTTATATTTTGTCAATTCTTTCTAAATAAATATTTTTAGAATTTTTACAAAATTACTATTCTATCTTTAATTTAGGTAAACTTAACAAAATACCGTTATAGTTATCTTCTTGCAATCCTTGAATGCGTGCATTATGTGCAGACACAACTTTACTATTATTTAGGAAAATAACAGGCGGATCTTCGCTTAACTCTTGATATAACTTTTTATAGATTTCTTTTCTCTTTTCAATATCCAACGTTTCTAATGCTTGCTTAGCCAATTCATCTACTTTCGGATTATGGTATCCATCATAGTTTCGTTTACTTGTTGAAACAAACTCCTCAATTGTTCCACTTGGATCATCAATCATTGGCGTAGATACCATCGCTAAATCATAATCACCTTTTATCACTTTTGAAATCATCGTATTAAAGTCCATATATTCTGGGTTAAACTCTACACCAAGCTTTTTATAATCCTCTTTCATCACAGGAATCATCACATCATTTATTTTACTTGCAGAAGAAGCAAAATAACTTACCCTCAATTTTTGGCCATCTTTTTCACGGATCCCATCCGGGCCTGCTTTCCATCCAGCCTCATCCAATAATTTCTTTGCTTTCTCCAAGTTATACTCATATTTATTAATACCTTCTTCTGTATATGCCCACGAAACTGGCGTAATCGGTATATTAACGAGTGAAGCATACCCTTGGAAATACGTATCAATAACCTTTTGACGCTCTAATCCGTAAATAAATGCTTGGCGGACACGTTTATCTTTAAAGTATGGTTTCTTATAGTTCATTTTAATGTATCCATAAGAACTTCCTGTATACACATTAATATTAGCAAAACCTAAATCTTTTAATTGTTCAACCGTCTCCACGTTTGTTGTAAAACCATCATAATCTACTTCTCCTGCTTGAAATTGTTGTAGCTTCGTATCACCTTTTGTAATTTTATAAATAAAGTGCTCAATCTTTGGTTTTCCTTCAAAATAATTTTCATTTGCTACAAATCGAACCTCTTGACCCGGAATATATTTATCCAATTTATAAGCTCCTGCCCCTACCGGATTTCCATACAGCTCTTTTAAATACTCCAAGTGTCCTTGTTTATACTCTTTCCCGTAATAAGCTTTAGATATAACTTCTCCGCCGATTAATGATAGTGTTTGAGCATTTACCTTTTCAGTCGTAATCGTAATTGTTTTCGAATCAATGACTTGAATTCCCTCAATAGAGGTTGCCTTTCCTTCTCTATAAGCTTGCCCACCTTTTATTGCTGTTTGGCTTATATCAGTCGCACCACTATAAGTTGGATCATGTAATAACGTTAATGTAAATGCTACATCATCTGCAGTTAACGGCGAACCATCACTAAACTTTAAATCATCTTTCAAATGAAATGTATATGTAAGCTGATCCTCCGAAATATCCCACTTCTTCGCTAATATCGGAATTGGCTTTCCTTCCTTATCCAGCCCAACAAGTGGAGCAAAGATAGCTTGCGTTATATTACCATCCCATCCATTCTCCATAAAATGCGGAAGAAATATTCCCCCAGGACTTGGCATGCCAACTACAAAAGTATCTTTTCTTTCTTTTTCTTTTATAGGACTTTTTGCTTTGTCGCTTGCCTTAATAAATTCATCTTTTACTTTCGGTACGTTCCCAACTTCATTTATACTTGCTTCCTCTTGACCACATCCGGCTAGCAATACTGACACACTAAGACATGTAGACAGTACTCCTTTAAAAGTTTTTCGCATCATTTTCACCCTTACTTCCTTTCTAAGTATGTAACAACATAAACCCCTTACTGTAACTATCTTTATTTTTCCTACAAAAATAGTATGAATTAATTTCAAGATTATTCCTTTCCCTTAAACATGTCAATCGTTCTCTTTTATTTCGTATAAAAAAATTAAAAATTCACTTCTATTCATTCAGTATGAAACATAGAATACTAATAACCAATTACCAAAAAGGGGGCGAAAACATGGACAACCTATTCCAATACGTCCTGCACTACGTATTATTAACAATTATGATAGTCGGGGCGCTATTACTATTCCCATTCTTCCCAAAGTTCGTCCTCTTTTTAGCTTTTTTTATTATGCTCGGGATCGCTATAATCATTTCAACAAAGGAAGATGCCTCACAAAAAGAAAGCAGAGTTCAGCGTGTAAAGCTGTAACTCTGCTTTTTTTTGTTCTCAATCATGAATTGCTGTTACATATACTTATGTCTCGGGAAATAATTAACCGATCCCAAAAGTTCCTAATACTATTTATGTTTCACAGCCCATGTAAATTACGGAACAAAGATTTATCAAACTTACTGTTTCACGTGAAACACAACTTTTATTTATCTCTTAAAGTAAAGTATCAGTATAAAAAAGCGAATTCCCTTCAGTAAAACTGAAGGGAATTCGCTTTTTATTTTTCACTCCACAATATTCTCTAACTCATTATATAACTCCGCTCGTAACAACTCTTTCTTCGTTTTTTCTTCATACAATTGTTCAAGCATTTCAACATCAACTACATGTTCCATTTTACACTCAAGCGTATATATATCTTCTTCTACATGCATTAACTCTGTTTCAATCTCCTCAACATTCCTAGCTTCTTTCTTTTTTACAGGGGCTGTTTCAATACTTTTTCTTCCTTGGCGTTGCTGCTTTATTACTTGCGTCTCGAACTTTTCCTCCCACTTTTGACGCGCCCATGCATAGTTCCCTGCAAACTCAAATAATTTGTGCTCATCAATCCAATACGTCTTTTCAAATAACTTATTTAAAAAATAACGATCATGTGAAACAGCCAGAATCGTCCCATTATATTGCTCAAGAGCTTCCTCTAAAACTTCTCTTGATTCAATGTCGAGATGGTTTGTCGGCTCATCTAATATTAAAAAATTAATGTCTTGATACATAAGTTGCGCGAGTCTTAACCTCATTTTTTCTCCACCGCTCAGTTGTGTTACTTTCTTAAACACCGCTGGACCATAAAATAAAAACTTAGCTAATATATGTCTCGCTTCTCCCTCTGTTACAGCTACATATTCCCTGAAAGCCTCTAATACATTACTCTTCACATTTCCGTACGCATGCTGTGATAAATAACCGATTTTCACACTACTACCAATCCGAATTTCTCCAGCATCTGGTTCCATTTCTTCTAATAATAACTTCAGTAGCGTTGTCTTTCCTGTACCGTTACGACCAACGATAGCTGCACGCTCTTGAAAACGAACATGTAAATTTGCTTCGTTAAATAAAGGGTGATCAGCAAATCCTTTACTCACTTCTTTCATTACAACAACATCTTTTCCGCTTCTCTCTTGCCCTTCAAACTGAAGTCCCATTTGTTTTCGTTCTAAAATAGGTTTCTTTAGTTTTTCCATGCGTTCCAGTGCACGTTCCATACTTCTCGCTCTCTTATGCAATCCTTCATTCGGAGGATTCGCCTGATTTGCCCATTCACGTAGTCGCTTTATTGCTTCTTTCATTTTCTTTATTTTCTTTTGCTGTTCTTGATAAGCCTGAAACTCGTGGAGCAATCTTTCTTCCTTTTCTTCAACGAACCGAGAATAGTTTGTATGATACACGTGAATCTCTCCATCTTCTAAATCAAAAATCTTTGTTACAACTTCATCAAGGAAATAACGATCATGTGAAATGACCATAACCGTTCCATTGTATTCTTTTAAAAATTGCTCTAACCATTCGACTGCAAATAAATCCAAATGATTTGTCGGTTCATCTAATAAAAGTAAATCTGGTTTCTGCAATAGCATGTATGCAAGGCTTACTTTTGTTTGTTCTCCACCACTTAACTCCAGAAATGTTCGAGGGAATAGTTCTGTCACCTGTAGACCATTTGCTACCTTCATAATATTCGCTTCTATTTCATAACCACCAAGAAACGCAAACTTTTCTTGGATTACTCCGTACCTCTCCATCAACTTTTGTAAAGCAGATGGTTCCAGTTCTTCCTCCATATTTTTTTCTAATGCACGCATTTCTCTTTCTAATTCCTTTTCTGTTTTAAAAGCAGAATTTAATACATCATATACAGTCATACCCTCATCAAATTTCGGAATCTGTGCCACATGACCAATACGTGTACCTTTCTTCATATGAATGGCCCCTGTATCCAAACTTTCCATTCCAGTTAGCAGCTGAAAGATTGTTGTCTTACCACTACCGTTACGACCAACTAATCCAACACGTTCACCATTCTTTATTTCAAGCGATATATTTTCAAATATGATGTTTCCACCAAAAGATTTCGTTATATTATTTACACTACAAATTGTCATTTTCCGTACTCCTTTCAATATAAAAAACCGTGAGAAAGAAACATTCCCCATGGTTTTCGGCATAGAAAAAGGAAGCCAAATAGCTCCCTTTTCACACGTTTATTAAAAATGGGTGAAGAGATTTCTATTGTTCAATAGCTACTATGCAATTGTTAAAAAAGGACAGACGTATCCCGTTAACAACTACATCATGAAAAATTGCACGACAAAAATAGATAAAATCTAAAAATTTGGCACGCGCAGCTAAAGAACATTTCATCTCATTCACCTCTTTCGTACGGAATTTAATACTTACTTCTTTATTATACTTTCCCATTTCATGTTTGAATAGTCATTTTTCTGAAAATAATGAAGATAGACTAAACATTTCAATAAGTGACATCAAATCTTACAAAACTGTTATGTTCACGTAATGGAAAGCGATAGTACGAAAAGATGCCTCCCTATACAATAAAGGTGTAAACAAGAGAGAGAACAAAAGGAGGAAACAATCATGACAAAAGAAATCGTAAAAGCAATCTTTGAGGTATTAGTGAACGGACAAGCAGTTGTAAAAGAACTAAACAAACTATAAAAAGGAGTGAAGGAATATGATGAACATGGTAAAAATGATTTTACATGCTTTAGTTGATGCAAAAGCAGTTAGCCAAGAATTAAACCAACAATAAAAAGGGGTAAAGGAATATGAAGAAAGCCATTATTATAATTGCAAGTATAGCAATTGCCTTATACACAATAAACAATAGAAAAAAGAAGCATAATAAAAATGATCTATATTATCCATACGCATTATTAAAGAAAGAATAAAAGACAAGGTACCCTGTTGTAACGAGGATATCTTGTCTTTTATTTTTCCTATTCCCTTTAAAGGATTTCCTTCTCCCTTTCCCGAATGTATTAAGCGGGATTTTTATACATATTTTAAAGGGGCATATATACAAATGGATACACAACAACTATACTTTTTAAACGATATTGGAAAACAAAAACCAGAAAGCATTCGGAATAGAAGCGCTACATGTCCTTTTTGTGACAGAGAAAATTTAACGGATATTTTAGCAACTGAGGGGTCAATTATTTGGCTAAAAAACAAATTCTCTACATTAAAAGATACATTTCAAACGGTGCTAATCGAAACAGATAATTGTGAAGACCATATTGCGACATATACAGAAGAACATATGAGATCGCTAATTCGTTTCTCCATTAAATATTGGTTAGACTTACAGAAGAATGAAGAATTCACATCTGTGATTTTATACAAAAATCATGGTCCATTCTCAGGCGGGAGTTTGCATCATGCACACATGCAGATTATCGGAATGAAATATGTAGACTATCTCGATAACGTAGCAACGGAAAACTTCCAAGGAGTCATTGTACAAAAAAATGACCACATTGAACTCAATATTTCAGATCGTCCTATTATCGGTTTTACTGAATTTAATATCATTATTGAAGATGTTAGATGCATAGATGAATTGGCAAATTATATTCAACAAACTGTACGTTACATACTGACAGATTTCCATAAAGGATGTAGTAGTTATAACTTATTTTTCTATCATTTAAACGGAAAAATCATTTGTAAAGTTGTTCCTAGGTTTGTCGTCTCACCCTTATATGTAGGATATAAAATACCACAAGTTTCTACAAAGCTAGAAGAGGTGAAAATACAACTCGCGCAGTACTTCACGAGAGAAGAAGATAAAATTATTCATAAAAAAACAGAGTAGGTATAGAAAACCTACTCTTTAATCACACCTTTATTTCGATAGTACACATTCTCTAATCCGACGTTGTACTTCATGTTATTATCCGTCCACTCTGGCCCTAAATTCCCTGGCCATCCAGATGTATTTGCTATATATTTTAGTAATGCAAAATCCGTCAAGCCTTTTTGCACCCCACGCTTATATCCTTTCATTAAATGCGGCATTGCAATTTGCGCATTTATACGTGGATCTTTCAGCTCATCATCAGTTAAATGATCCGGCGCAAGTCCACCACCACGATGCAATTGAAACAATCCGAATGAAGTTCCGTTATCTCCAACACTTCTTGGATTTAACCGACTTTCATGTTCGGCAATTGTAAGAGGTATCCATTCTGGAAGATTAACTTTCTTTGCTTCCTCTATAATAATTTGTTTCATCTGTTTTGCTTCTTCTGAGTCAACATAGCTTGTCTCATTTACTAACTTGCCCATTCCTTCAGACTTTCCTTGGAAATATAAGTACACCCCAAGAACAACTAAAAATCCTACAAAGAATTTCTTCACTACTTCTACCTCTTTCTCCGCTGAAATTTGTCCCCTTTCAGCCTTCTTCCCTTACAATTATCCACATTCTATCATTCTCTTACCCTTTTATCATAGCAAATAACTATACATATTATCATCATGCTTTAGACCGATTTTGTGAAAAAACAGCTGGTAAATACGTGCAAAAATGTAACTTTCATAGACTGAAACGCATTTTTTGTATATAATTGTAAACTGAATTCCAAATATAAACTAGGAGAATAATAATATGAAAAAATGGTTGCTACTCTTATTTAGTTTACTACTATTAATTCCTGTCCCTATTTCCGCACAAAAAAACGAAAATCCAAAAGTCCTTATTTTATACAGTTCGAGCGATGATCAAATTACAAATGATACCCAAATACTTAATACACAAGTAGGACATTTTACTAATAACATAACAATAAAAAACATAAAACAGTTAGCTGAAATAACTGATAAATCTTCATATACACATGTTATTTACATAGGTGAAAAACAAGAAGAACTCTCCACTGAAACAAAAGAATTTCTAGAAAATTTCTCAGGGCCACTACTAGTTTTAGGTCAAAATATAGAACAATTATCCAATCGTTTTTCATTTATCACACTTAAAAATGAAGGCATAAACTCTGATACAATTGAATATCCAACACGTAAACTAAAGAATACATTAGAGGACGAACGATCCATTAAAAACCTTGATACAAATGGAACAATTCTTGCCAATGCTTTAAAAGGAAATACTACTTATCCATTAATTGTACAACAAAATAATTCTTATTATGTTGCAACTTCTAACCTCTTTGATTGGATATCTTATTATATTGGCGAAAGCCTATTTTCTTACTTTGAACAAAAGCCAACGACAAATAAAGTGGAAGCTTATTTACGTCTTGAGGACGTTCATCCAGCCGCAGATATAAATCAATTAAAAGAAATTGCTGAATTACTAAAAGAGAAAAAGATGCCATACATGATCACTGTTATTCCTGTATATACGGATCCAGAGACAGGTAAAACACTACATTTAAAAGATAAACCCGAACTAGTCGATCTTTTACGCTCTATGCAAGATGATGGTGCAGCAATTATTATGCATGGTTATACGCACCAATTTTATGATAGTGAAACTGGGGAAGGTTTTGAATTTTGGGACGTAAAAACAGATCAACCAATTCGTCAACCGAAGCATGAAAAACCAAAAACAAAAGATGATTTCCCTAATATAGAGGCATATAATGCATACGTAAAAAAAGGGGAAGAATTTGAAGAAAAATATACGGCTGATCATATTGAAAAAGGGATTCAAGAACTTGTAGATGCTAAACTATATCCTATCGCATTTGAAGCACCTCATTACACGATGTCTCAAAAAGGATATGAAATATTATCAAGGTATTTTTCAACTTATGTAGGACAACTACAGTTAAGTGATACAACTTGGAAGTCCATGCACTCTCCAGCATACAGAAGTACACCATCATTTTTACATGGCATGAAATTAGTGCCTGAAACAGTTGGATTTATCGAAGAAGATAAACCACACGCTATTGCAAAGATGAAAGCAAATGCAGTATCTGTTGCTAAATTATCTGACGGGGTTATTGGTGCATTCTATCATCCTTACTTAGGTGTGAAACCATTAAAAGAAGTGTTAAAGGACCTAGAAAGCATTCCAAACATAGAATGGATTGATTTACAAAAAGAAACAAATGAAGTGAAAATGAAAGATATTCATATCACTACTAATAAAGACGGGATTCACGTTGAAAAACCAACAAGCGCAAGTGACGTAATGGATTATATAAAACAATATGGATTCTTCCTTCTACTTGGTTTCTTCGTCATTGTCTTTCTTCTATTATTAAGACGTGCGAAAAAATTAGAATCCTAATACAAAACCACCAAGCAGAATGCTTGGTGGTTTTTTTAACTTAAACCAAAACGTGGCATATTATTAATAACCCATTGATTATTTTCATAAATAAATTCAACTTCTACTTTTTCCGTTACATTATCATAGTCATTATACGTTTCTACCTGTGCTTTTATTTTCTCATCCTTTAACTCGGCAGAAATAATTTTTGTAAATTTAGTTGCTGCTTTTGACCCTGGATCTCCAATAACATAGTGCATTTTTCCATTTAACTCTTTAATATACTTACTCTTCATATACTCTGCTATAAATGATTTTGAGAAGTACGTAGATAGCGTAGTCTCTAAATTATCTTTCTTATTATAAATAGGATTCACTAATTCCCCGTATGAAAAATCCCCTACTCGTTTTGGTTTTCCTGTTAGTGCAGCCATTTGAACATTAGTCAGTTCCTTCTGTGCATTCCATACTTTCTGTAACATAACGTTATCTGCTAGCTTCTTATCTTTTACTTCATTTGATTTCTTTGTATCCAGATTCATGATAGTTCCATTATCCGTATAGAGATACATATCTCCTGCTACAAAATATAAATAGGATTTAGTTGGTTCAACCGCTTTATTATAAATTACTTTTTCATTTCCACCATTCATTTTCTTCTTATATACTCCGTCCTTTTTTAAATAATAAAAAGTATCCCCTTTCACATTCATCTGCAAGGCATCCTTTACCAATAACTTTTCATTATTTTGTTGAAGGTCTATCTCATATATACCGTGCTCAGCTTTATTTGTTTCAAAAGGTAACGAAAAATCAACAACAGCATATAATTTTTCATTATTATACGTAGCACTAGATATTGTTGCATAATTTTCTTTTGACCAAGTTTTATTATCTTTTGTCACTTGTGTTCCACGATTTTTATTCCAATGTAGAATACTATCATCTATCGTTCGAGACCAACCGGAGTTTTGAAATGCAGCTTCTTCTTCCTGTCCCGTCTTCAAATCCATTTTTGCGATCCCTACAATGTCAAAACCACCATGCTCAGAATATTTTTTCGGATAAAATAAAGTTTGATCTTTAATATAAACATAATTTGTATCCTCTTTTAACGTGTCTAACTTTTTGCTAGATATATCATACTTCATTAAAGAAGATAATCCCGCATTCTTCTCTTCATCCGTATGAATAAAATATAAAGCTTTGTTTTTTATATTTATGTAAGAAGCATTTACACCTTCTACTACACATTCCGAAGTCTGAAATTGATCTTTCGTACGATAGATGCCTCCTGTATTTTTATCACCATTTACCGCATAGTAAACCCATCCCTTACTCTCTACCATCTTCCCTTTATTAGAACTGTTTCCAACCGAATTCCCGTTTTTCTCAGTCTCTTTCATCTGTTTTTCAACTACTGGATCAATTTGTTCTTCCAATTTTTCTTGTGCTACGTTTGTATTTGTCACCTTTTTTTCCGATTCACACCCAAACATTGCAAGTGAAAGCGTCCCAGTCATAATTGTAATAGCTATTTTTTTATATACTTTCCCCATTCTCCTACCCACTTCCTTCACAAAATTAAACACATCATGAATTATAGGGAAAAATAGAAAAAATATCCATAAAAAAAGATAAGAGTAACACTCCTATCTTTTCAAATAAAACCGAATGGTATTTTCATATAATGTTTCTGTAACCTTATCAATAGATATGTTTTTTATGATACTAATTTCATTTAATACTTCTCTAATCATTCTTGGGTGCGTCATAACGTCCTTTTGAAATTCCCACGGCCCATCTGTTTCTACCATCATATATTCAAGCGGATAATATGAAACGATTTTTCTAATTTTCTCCTTATGTAAAACATCCGGTGTAATAGAAATATGATAACCATTCGTCATCATCCGTTTCATTGTCTCCTCACTTCCTTTAAACCAATGGAAGTGCGCACGTGAAACTTTATATTCTTCAAGTAAATCACATACAATGTCAGCATCTTCAGAAACTGCGTGCAATACAATTGGTAAATCATACTCACTAGCTAGCCCTATAAATCTTTTCAATACAGCTATGTATGGATCTAGAGTAATCCTTTCATCTTCTTTCCTTAAATAATACGGTAAGCCTACTTCACCAATCGCTACTATATCCTCTACATGATCTTCAATTAATTTATAGATTTGCTGACATTCTTCTTTATGAATCGGTTGCTCTGGATGAAAACCTATTGCTGGATGTACAAAAGGATATCGCTTTGCTAAAGATAAAGTTTCTTTACATGATTGATAATTCATAGATACCGCAATAAGCCCCTGTATCTCTTTACTATTTTCCACATCTTTCAGTAATCTACTTCTCTCTTCATCCTTATATTGGTCAACATGTATATGACTATCCATCCATTTCATCTTTATTCCTCCATAAAAAAAACAAGAAAGGATCTCCCTTCTTGTTTTATCATCTATATTATTTAACAATTAAGTTTGTTATGATATCAAATAATCCAATACATACTACGGCAACAGTAAAGTAGCTACAGAAATCTTTAATTGGAAACTTCACTACTTCTTCTTTAAACATCCCATTCTTCTCCCTTCTTACTATATCCCTAATTATTTTTATCTATTTGTATCTATTATGCAAAAAATATGACAAATTTACTATCGAATTAACTTACGTAAACCTTACAATGTTGTAAGGTTTATAAAAAGGCCCCATCTACATACAGATGAGGGCTATTAAAAAGTAGTTGGTTTTTCATTCTTCATTACATTACAAACAGAAAGTAATACAGTGAGACTTTCTAATTACACTATATAAAATTCACTAGCTTTTAACCATCGAATTACATTACAGAAGACTTACATGTTTGTAAGCTACGTGTAATGTAATTCGATAGTTTCCCTTATCTATATTTCATACAATAAATTTAGAAAGTAAGCCAAATAAGAAGAACACTCGCATAACCAAATCACATTGCTAGTAGCTACTCTTCTTATACCTTTCACTCATGCTACTACAATGTACCCCCTTCCCCTTTATATAATAAAAAAAGCCTTAGCCCATATGGACTAAGGCTTTTTTACGCACCTAAAAATACCCCTACCTAGTATTTTCGTTTTCGACAAAAAATAGGCAGGGGTATATTTTGCTATCTCATCGCTAAAAGTTTACTCTTTGCATTAATAGGAATATTTACAGCTTCAATTTCTTCAATTGACTCGCCGTAGCGTCCTTTTGCGTACACCTTTAATGCTTCATCTCTCTTTAACATATGCTTAACAGTCTTCTTTATTTTTTGTTCTCTTCCACGTTCGTCAAATGCAATAAATTCATATTCATACCACTCATCACCAACATGCTGACCAATTGTATTCACAACCGTATAGTATTTTTTCGTCTTATAAAGCGGATTATATTTATCGATAACTGGTCCAAGTTTCGTAGGCAGTAACATTACTACTATCACTAGCATCGCTATTATAGTAGTGATCATTTTTTTCTTCATAATAAACATTCCTCCTCTGCAGGATATATATACATCCATTTTAAAAAGAAGGAATAAAATCTACTATTGAATCTCATTACATTACACTTACATTTTTGTAAGAATAAAAAAAGGTGAACGAATTTACTCGTTCACCTTTTAGCTCGCTTTAAAGCCACCACCAAGTACATCACGCACATCGTGAATAACAACGAAAGCATCTTCATCTACTCGACTAATAACTTGCTTTAACTTAACAAGCTCTTGTTTATTAATAACAACATATAAAACTTCTTTATTTTTACCAGTATATCCGCCGCGTCCTTCTAGTACAGTGACACCGCGTGTCATGTTTTTCGTAATAGCCTCACGTATTAGGTCTGGTTGATTCGAAATAATTGTAACAGCTGTTTTTGTATCCATTCCTTCTACAATAAAATCAATCACTTTCGCTCCGATGAATACTGCAACAAGTGTGTACATCGCTTTTTCTTGTCCTATTATAAATACAGAACCAGCAATTACAACGATATCAATAATAAGTACGCCTTTACCAACACTCCACCCTAAATATTGATTTGCTAACTGTGCTAAAATTGCCGATCCTCCTGATGTACCTCCAGCTTTGAACATACAGCCTAATCCGATACCTACAAACAAACCAGCAAATAAAGCTGCTAATAGTGTATCACTATTTACATGATACTCAATATGTTCTGTAACATATAAAAACAAGGATGTTTCTACAATCCCTAAAATTGTATAAACCATCGTTTTTTTATCAAAAAACTTATAACCAATAACTAGTAAAACTGCATTTATAGCAAAGTTCACAATCCCTGGTGACCAATCAAATAAGTAGTACGTAACAACCGTTAAACCAATAATTCCACCTTCCGATAAACGGTTTGGAATTGCAAAGTAATTAATACCAATTGCGAATAATAATGAACCAATTGTAATTAGTGTTATTTCCTTTATACGTTGATTAACCATAGTTCATCCCCTCCCCCCATTTGACATTGTATCACTATCTCCTAGAGGTTTAGAAGTGGTTTTTATTCCGCATTTTTCCTCTTAAAGATCGAGATATCATGTTTAAACAAAGGGGTGATTAATTATTCACATTTGCTCTAACTGTACGAACAAATCGCTCCACATTCCCTTTCTGAATATGCTTAGCTCTAACCGTTTCTTGATTACAAGTAAACTCAAAGTACGGATAAAAATCTATGCTATCTATATGCAAATATGAGTACTCTTTAAATGTTGAAGGATAGTACGGAAATTTCCCGTAAAACAGGAGACGTCTAGTAGTGGCAACAAAAATTCCATGTTGATAACATAACGTGAAATTATCCTTCTCAAAGATCCCTACCATAAAGGCTAAAATCTTTTCGTCATCTTCTATATACTTTTTCATACTTAATAAAAGTTCATTCATGCATATCCCTCCAAATACTATTCTTGAAAAGAATCCATGGATTGTTACAAACCGGCTTAACTCCTTTATAAAGTATGAAACGCGTTTCCTGTCAAAGATATTTCAAAAAAACAATCCGTTATGCACTTATGCACATAACGGATTAAAACTACACTGTAGATCGCTCCACAAGTTCATATGAAATTTCCACCTTTTCTTGTTTAGAGCTCTCATCACTTATTTTCCTGTAAAACATTTCAAAAGCCGTTTTCCCTATCTCCTTCAAATTTTGATCAATAGTTGTCAACTGCAACACTTGCGAAATAGGTTGGTTATCCAAACCAATAATCGCTAAATCCCCAGGAACTCGAATACCCAATTTCCCAACTTCCGTCATAACCCCAATTGCAACTTCATCTCCTGCTACTATTAACGCTTCAGGAAGATTCTGCATCCCTTTTAACTTATGAGCCACTCTCACACCATCTTCTAATGTAAAGCATTCTGTGAAAATCCATTCTTCATTAACTTCTTCATCTATAGATTGCAATTGCTGTTTATAAACATCAAAACGCTTTTGACTACTCGGTCCTAGCTTTCTTCCCGTACAATAACCAATTTTTTTATAACCTTTTTCAATAAGGTGATTCATTCCTAGTTGGAAAGCTGCCGAATGATTTGTATATACACTTGAGATGTTTGCAATATCATTATCTTCACAAGCAATGATTGTGCCGTAAGAAGCATACGGTTCTATCATTTCCCAATCATTTGCACGTGAACAAATAATAAGACCATCTAATTGTTTCGTTTTTAACATATGTAGACTTTTCATTTCTTCTTTTTTATTATAATTTGTTTGGCAAAGTAGCACCCTGTAATTATGAGTTAACGCTCCCTCCATCATTCCCCCTACCATTGCATCGAAGCTCGGATGATTAATATAAGGTAGAATTACACCAACAATATTCGTCTTTCCTTTTGATAAATGAACAGCATTTGCGTTTTGTGAGTAATTCAACTTCTCAACTATCTCTAAAACCACTTTCCTTTTTTCTTCACTTACGTACGGATGATCATTTAGCACCCTTGACACAGTCGTAACGGAAACTCCCGCCATCTTTGCAATATCTTTAATGTTAGCCATACACTCACCTCTACTTTTAACTTAATGAATCCCATGAACATATGTCAAATCTTCTTATCATTACAACTTCATTCGTTTCTCTTACAAAAGTGTAATTTTCCTGTAAGCTAATTCGATAGTGAATCTCCACAATATTTCATACCATTAAGTCAGAAACAGGGCAACAACTACTCGAAAAGGAGCGGATTCATATGATGAACAAAATGAAAATAAATAATTTCTTCAATACAATGGGCATGGTATTATCCGCTCTTTTCGATGCAAAAGCTGTTGCTTCTACATTAAACAAGTAAGGAGAATTCATTATGAATAACATCACTTTTAACAAATTAGATTTTTTAGGACTAGCTAGCGGATCAGTTCTTCTTACTACTTTGATTTACGCCGCTACGCTTGTATAAATTTCGTGTCCCCTTTCCCCTTTATATGGAAAAAGACGACCGTCTAGGTCGTCTTTTCTTATTTTTGATTTGATTCCAAAGCTTCCTTTAGCTTCTCAAACTTCTCATTTAATTGATCTGTCATCATTTTCATAGCTGTTTTTCGATCTATTTGTTCTTCCGCATCAATTTGAATCGGATCTCCAAAAATCAATTGTGCCCTTTTTCCTTTTATTAATTCTTTTATACTTGATGGACCAACATAAGCTGCCGGTACTAATGGAACGTTAGAACGCAGCGCAATCGTAACAGCTCCAGCTTTTAATGAAACGTCTTCTGTTGATCTCGTTCCACTTGGAAAAATCCCTACTACTTTCCCTTCTTTTAATAGGCGTGATGGAATTTTGAGTGTACTCGGTCCTGGATTCGCACGATCTACAGGGAATGCATTTACGTTTTTGAAGAACCAATTTTTGAATTTCCCTTCAAATAATTCTTTTTTGGCCATGTAATGAATTTGGGTCGGGTACATCCCTGTAGCTAACATTAATACATCCATAAAACTTGTATGTGTACACGCAACAACATACGGGCCACCTTCTGGTAACTTTTCTCTTCCTTGTACTTCTACTTTCCCAGCTGTTTTAAATATATATTTCAACAAAAATGTAATTGGTTTATACATTTGTTTCGTTCCTTTCTAAACATCCGAAGTATAATCATTTTCTTACAACAATTATAACACTAAGTTTTAGGAGTTGGTAATAAAAATAAGTATTAATTGTTAAATTTCAATCCTTACAAAAGTGTAATTTTTTTGTAAGCTAATTCGATAGTTACTTCTTACAATATTTCATACAATTAAGTCAGAAAGAAACAAGTAAGGAGAATTCATTATGCAAAACATCACTTTTAACAAATTAGACCTTTTAGGATTAGCTAGCGGCTCCCTTCTTCTTACTGCTTTGATTTACGCTGCTACGCTTGTATAACTTTGTGTCCCCTTTCCCCTTTATATAGAAAAAGACGACCGTCTATGCCCGGTCGTCTTTTTAAATGTTTCTTTCTTTTAACTCTTTTAAAAGCTCTATCATTTCAGCTTGTTGTTTTATCTTCTTACGACCATTTCGATTAATTGCTGCAAGCTCACAAGCAACTCCTACAGCGAAGAAAAACAATAAACTTTCTAACATATGAAATCCTCCAATTGCCTATTAAACTGCTTGACGTAATTGCTCTTCTTGTAAAATTTGCTTGTTTATATTTTCTTCTTTTCTCTGACAAACGTTATTGCGAATAAGTGCTGCAATAACAAGTAAGGTCCCTATAATATCAAACATCGTTATTTGATATCCTTGCATCATCATAATAATTAAAGTCGTAATGGGTACAAAATTAATAAATAAAATACCATTAATAGATGATAGAATTTTCACACCGTAATTCCAAGAGAGTAATGCTACAATTCCCGGTAATGTCATCATAAATAACAAATCATATTTCACAATAGAAAGCGTTCCCATATTCGGTACCGATACATATCCAAGTGCCGTTATAATTATTGTTATAATTCCTGTAACAGTCGTACCAAATACACACGTCAACGTAGAATAACGTAATGTTGACCAATCGCTACACGTTTGACCACCCATCGTATAAATAACCCAACCTACAACTCCAACAAATATACATGCTAGTGAAAACATGTTATCTTTCAATGTTAAAAAGAAACTCATGTCACCTTTCGTAATAACAAATACAGCTCCTACAAAAGCGATAACCATGCTCGTTATCATATATTTTTTCGGTTTCACATGCTTATATCCCCATAGAATACAAATAGAAATCATCGGCATAAGTGCTTCCATAATGGAGGCTACCATCACACCTGACTTTCCCATTAACATTTGCCCTAAAAATATAAGTACATTATATACAGTAAACGCCATCGTTCCGAAAAAGACGAGTAACTTTCCTCTTCCCTCTAAACGAAATGCCTGTTTTCCTTCTTTTATTAACAATAATACAATCAGCACTATTGCCACCGCTCCATAGCGAATAAGTGAAAAATAAAATGGATCTATGTATTCTAGTGCATGATCAGCAACTGGAAACATCGCTCCCCATGACATACTTGCAATTAAACATGCTAAAGCCCCTATTATCATTTGACCTCTTCTCACCACAATCCCCCGTTTCTTTCTATTTGCACAAAGAGAATTGTAAAAGAAAAAATATATCACGTAAAATGATTCAAAATGATGTTAACTATCACTTATAATGATAGTTAACATCAAGGAGGATCATATTATGGAATTAAGAGACTTACAAATCTTCCAGAGCGTTGCTGACCAAGGTAGTGTAAGTAGCGCAGCAAAGGAATTAAATTACGTACAATCAAATGTCACCGCACGTATTAAACAGTTAGAAAACGAGCTGAAAACACCGCTCTTTTATCGTCATAAACGAGGCATGACTTTAACAGCTGAAGGCAGAAAAATGCTCGTTTATGTTAATAAAATTTTGCAAGATGTCGATGAGCTAAAACAAGTATTTTTAGATAGTGAAACACCCTCTGGCATATTAAAAATCGGTACAGTCGAAACAGTAAGTACATTACCTACCATTTTATCTTCTTACTATAAAAGCTATCCAAATGTCGATTTGTCATTACAAGCAGGTCTAACAGAAGAACTAATTAGAGAAGTACTTAATCATCAATTAGATGGTGCCTTTATATCGGGTCCTATTAAACATCCACTAATCGAGCAATACGATGTTAGTACAGAAAAATTAATGCTTATAACACAAAATAAAGCTTTTCATATCGAAGAATTTACAACAACGCCTCTACTCGTTTTTAACCAAGGATGTGGATACCGTTCCAAACTAGAACGATGGCTGAAAGATGAAGGTTTGCTCCCAAAAAGAATTATGGAATTCAATATATTAGAAACGATATTAAACAGTGTTGCACTCGGCCTTGGAATTACACTCGTACCACAGTCTGCTGTCCATCATCTTTCTAAAGCAGGTAAAGTGCATTGCCATGCAATCCCTGAAAAATATGGTAGTATTTCAACGGTTTTCATACGCCGCAAAGATAGCTATATGACGAATTCAATGCGTAGCTTTTTAAAAACAATTGAAGAGCACCACCACATTAATATGCTTTAAAAGACATTCTTACACGAATGTCTTTTTTTCTTACAAAAGTGTAAGTCTTCCGTAAGCTAATTCGATAGTTGTAACGGATCATATTTCCTATAATTAAGATATAAAGCAGGGCAACAACAATTCGAAAAGGAGCGGATACGCATGATGAACAAAATGAAATCAAACAAATTTTTAAATACAATGGGCATGGTGCTATCCGCACTTGTCGATGCAAAAGCAGTTGCAACTACATTAAACAAATAAGGAGAGATTATAATGAACAACATTACTTTCAACAAATCAGACTTTTTAGGACTTGCAAGTGGAGCGGCTCTTCTTACAGCTTTCATTTACACACTTGCTCAAGGTCTTGTTTAACACTTTCACTTTGTTTCCCCAAACCCCTTTATATATAGAAAAAGCTGCTCGTCTTATAGACAAGCAGCTTTTTAGTTTGTTTCATATATAATCTGGCCTGTTTTCGTCATATCGTATCCGCCAATCGCTTTTAATTCATTATGAAATTCTTCCGATTGCAGAATGTCTTTCACAATTTCGATCAGCTCTTCATTTTCTTTATTCTTCAAAATCACTAAATCATACTGTTCTTTCATAATTGAAATAAAGTCTACATTTACAATTTGCGAAAACTTTTCTGAACCTACTCCCACATCAGCTTTTTCATTCGCGACTTGCGTGGCAACACCAAGATGATTTGATTCTTCCCATTCATATCCACTAATACGTTCTTTATTTAACTTTTGAATTCGCAATTGTTCATCCACTAACACTCTAATGCCAGAACCTTTTTCTCGATTTACAAATCGTATAGATGACTGAGATAAATCAGCCCATGTTTTTATATTTTTTGGATTCCCCTTTTGCACATAAAACCCAACGTTCCTTGCTAATAAATTAATCATAATACATGGTTGTCCAACTAAAATACGTTTTACATACGGAACATTATATGTATCCGTTTCTCCATCAAACAAATGCAAGCTAACGATACTTCCTTCTCCTTGATACATCTTTACTAAACTCGTTAAACTACCTTGATATGCCCGTAATATATTTGAACTTGGCAGGCGATTTTCTATACGCTTTGCCAGCATATCTAATGTTAGTTCTTGCCCGCTAATAATACATGTATTCGAGATACTATTACTGTCATTCTTTACAGGAACAGCTTGTACATTCCCTGTTTTCATTTGCTTAATATATTGTTCTAAATCTGCTGCATCAATGCGCATTTGTCTACCAACTCTATAAGAAGGAAGTTCTCCTTTTTTAATTAAGTCGTATACAGTTAATTTTGATACTTTTAATCGTTTTGCTACTTCTTCCGTTGTGTAGGAATGATGATCCATAGACGATTCCTCACTTTCTTCCTTCATTGTAACAAAGAACTATATATTTCTCCTATTTTTTAAAAATATCTACATGTTCAAATTATATTCAATTATAACTAGTTATAATTAATTATATTTAGTTATAATTAATTATATCAAAACGAAAGGGGATTTTTTTATGAATAAGTTTACATTACGATCCATCGGGGCACTTATCCTTTCTTTTCTTCTTATATTTAGCGTTGCATGTACAAGCGGAGATAAGAAAGAGAAATCAACTGCTAAAGAAGGAAAGGCAGTTGAACTTACTATATCAGCAGCTGCAAGCTTACAAGATGCGCTAAAAGAAATTGAAACAAAATATAAAGAAAAAGAACCTAATATTAAACTTTCTTTTAACTTTGGTGCTTCTGGTGCACTTCAACAACAAATTGAACAAGGTGCACCTGCTGATTTATTCTTCTCAGCAGCAGAAGATAAATTCCAAACTCTTGTTAAAAAAGGATTCATTAATGAAAAAGATGGGAAAAATCTTCTTGGAAATGAGCTCGTTCTAGTCGTCCCAAAAGATAGTTCTCTTACAAAAATTCAAGATTTAAAAGATAAAAAGATTAAGAAAATCGCACTTGGTACACCTGAATCTGTACCTGCGGGAAAATACGCAAAGGCTTCTCTCACACATGAAAATCTTTGGAATGACATTCAAAATAAAATCGTATTTACAAAAGATGTTCGCCAAGTGTTAACATATGTAGAAACAGGTAATGTTGATGCTGGTATTGTATACAAAACAGATGCTCTTATTTCAGACAAAGTAAAGATTGGCGAGACAGCAGTAGCTACTTCTCATGATCCAATTCACTATCCTTTAGGTGTTATAAAAGAATCTAAGCACAAGAAAGAGGCGACTTCATTTTATGAATATTTGCAGTCAAAAGATGCACAATCTATCTTTAAGAAATATGGATTTACAGTCCTATCATAATTGCCATGAGCTTTGATTTTGATGCTATTGTGTCACCGATTTTTCTATCTTTACGAGTAGCTGCATGTGCCACTATTCTCGTTACAATTTTAGGGACGATTATCGGACGGGCATTGGCACGCTCCTCATGGAGATACAAAGTAATATTAGAAACTATTTTCTTATTGCCAATGGTACTTCCACCAACTGTAATCGGTTTTTTTCTCATTATCATTTTTGGAAATAATAGTCCCATTGGTATGTGGGTAGAATCATTGTTTCAGCAGTCTATTATGTTCACATCTACTGCTGCGGTCATCGCTTCCACAGTTGTTGCATTTCCGCTTATGTACCAATCAGCAAAGACAGGATTTTCTATCGCAAATGTACAAATTGAAGAAAGTGCTCGTGACCTTGGTGCAAGTGAATCTCAAGTTTTTCTGCACGTTACACTTCCTCTTGCATTTCCCACCTTACTAAGCGGAATGATTTTGAGCTTTGTTCGTGCACTAGGAGAATTTGGTGCTACACTCATGTTTGCTGGGAACATCCCTGGAAAAACACAGACAATCCCAACTGCCATTTACATGGCCATTGATGCAAGTAATATGCAACTCGCCTGGACACTTGTAGTTATCACTATTAGTATGTCTCTCGTATTTCTGCTATGTATTCAACTTATTAATAAAAGAATTACTAAATCTTAAAGCAGCTTTTTTCGAAGCTGCTTCTTTATTTCTTAGGAAATAAAATATGTCATCGGGAAATAACTGAATTTTACCTTTTATTTAAATATACATTCTATTTGAATTTACTTTCTAAAATAGGCAATTTCCTGTTATTATATGGAGGTGTTTCAAAAATTGAAGAAATGAAAACGCATTTATATCGTGAATTCTTCATCCTGTTTTAGCGATCGGTAATCTTCTACTCTATTAGTGGGGCATTACCGATCGTTAGAACGATATGTAATTATATTGGTATAGCAAACTGAAGGGAGTCTTGTAATGGACATTTTATTAGCGCTTCTTCCTGCAATTGCATGGGGAAACATCTTATTAGTAAGCGTAAAAATGGGCGGTGGTGCATATAGCCAAACGGTAGGTATGACAATCGGTGCTCTATTCTTCGCAACAATTATGTATGTATTTACTCAACCGGCTTTAACAATGACAATCTTGATTGTTGGTTTTATTTCAGGTTTATTCTGGGCTTTAGGACAAGTAAACCAATTAAAAACAGTTGAAAAGTTAGGTGTTTCTACTACTGTAACGATTTCTACTGGTATGCAACTTGTTGCAACTTCTATCTTTGGGGTTATCGCTTTCCGTGAGTGGACTACTACTACAACAATCATTATGGGAACGATTGCAATCCTATTAATCGTAGTCGGTGTTGTATTCACATCACTAGATGACAAAGAAAATGCACAACCACCAGGACAATTGAAAAAAGGACTTCTTACTTTAATTGTTTCTACTTTCGGCTATCTTGTATATGTAATTATCATTCGTTGGTATAATATCGATGGTTGGTCTGCTATTTTACCACAAGCAGTTGGTATGTTTGTTGGTGCGGTTGTACTGACATCTAAACATAAGCCATTTAACAAATATGCAATCCGTAATGCTTTATCTGGTTTACTATGGGGAACAGGAAACTTATTCTTACTTCTTTCATTACCACGTGTTGGAGTAGCAACAAGCTTCCCATTATCTCAAACTGGAATCGTTATCTCAACATTCGGTGCGATTGTCTTCTTAGGTGAAAAGAAAACAAAACGTCAATTGATCTTTATTGCACTAGGTAGTGTTTTAATTATCGGCGGCGCTGTATTACTTGGTCTAACAAAAGCATAAACTTATAATCTATTAACCCCTGAAGCATAACTGCTTCAGGGGTTTTTTATTACAACTATTTTTTAAATATAATAATCTTTACAACCTTATTTGCATCCCCCCTCCTCCCTCCAATTTCTTTCTTTTCACAATAAGTCTTTTCTTTTTACAAAATTCTCTTAAAGATGGTATCGTTTTTTATAACATATCTCTACTGGAAAGGAATAAAGGATATGCTTAACAAACATCGAATTCTATTTATTGGTGCTGGTCGTATGGCAGAAGCTATATTTTCCGGATTACTTAAAACAAGCAAAGAATATATCGAAGAAATTATCGTTTCTAACCGAAGCAATGTAGAAAAGCTAGAACAATTACAAGGGCGATATAATGTGTCTATTACAACAGATTGGAAGCAACATGTTACATCTGTTGATACGATTGTTTTAGCAATGCCGCCTGCTGCACATGAAGAATTATTAGCAGAGTTATCTCCGTTACTATCGAACCAACTTGTCGTAACGGTAGCTGCTGGCATTGGACCATCTTATTTAGAAGAAAGACTTCCCCAAGGAACGCCTGTTGCTTGGATTATGCCAAATACAGCTGCTGAAATTGGAAAGTCTATCTCCTTATATACAATGGGACAATCAGTAAATGAGATGCATCAAGAAACCCTGCAACTACTTTTAAAAGGCATTGGTACTTCGCAACTCTGCACTGAGGAAGAAATTCATCAGCTTACTGCAGTTACTGGAAGTGCACCAGCCTTCCTTTATTACTTTGCTGAAAGCTTAATTGAAGCAACAAAAAGTTATGGAGTCGATGAAGCAACCGCAAAACACCTTGTTATTCAAATGATTTCTGGCTCCGCTTCTATGCTTGAACAAACGCAAGATCCGGCTAACCTCCGCGAACAAGTAACAACGCCAGGTGGTTCCACAGCTGAAGGCCTCAAAACTTTATATGAGTATAATTTTTCAGAGGCAATTCAAAAAGCAGTAGAAGCAACAAACAAAAAAGCTAGGGGGAAATAATATGAGTTTAACAAGTTTAAAAGACTATACAACATTACATAACGGAGTAAAAATGCCTTGGTTCGGTTTAGGTGTTTTTAAAGTAGAAGATGGTTCAGAGGTAATTGATTCTGTAAAAGTAGCAATTAAAAATGGCTACCGCAGCATCGATACTGCAGCAATCTATCAAAATGAAGAAGGCGTTGGACAAGCGATTCGTGAATCAGGTGTTTCACGTGAAGAATTATTTATTACATCAAAAGTATGGAATAGCGATCAAGGATATGAAACAACACTTCAAGCATTTGAAACTACATTAGAAAAATTAGGTCTAGAATATTTAGATTTATATTTAGTACATTGGCCTGTAAAAGGGAAATATACTGAATCATGGAAAGCATTAGAAAAGCTTTATAAAGATGGTCTTGTTCGTGCTATCGGTGTGAGTAATTTCCACATTCACCACTTACAAGACGTATTTGAAATTGCTGAAATTAAGCCAATGGTCAACCAAGTGGAATACCACCCACGTTTAGCACAAGAAGAGTTACACGCTTTCTGTAAAGAACATAATATCCAGCTTGAAGCTTGGTCACCATTAATGCAAGGCCAACTACTAGATAACCCAGTGTTACAAGAAATTGCGACAAAATATAATAAATCAACTGCGCAAATTATTTTACGCTGGGATTTACAAAACGAAGTTGTAACAATCCCTAAATCTATTAAAGAACATCGCATTATTGAAAATGCAAACATCTTCGACTTTGAATTAAGTGCTGATGATATGAAAGCAATTCAAGCTTTAAATGAAGATCTTCGCGTTGGTCCAGATCCAGATAACTTTAACTTCTAGTAGAAAAACCACTGCCATATGCAGTGGTTTTTCCGTTAAAGAAAACTGAAAATTTAAACTATATTTCATTCGGTTGACACTTCATCATCCAAGGTGTAAGATTTTGAATTATCAAAGAAACACAAAATTTAATAAAGTTTATTTGTTTACTCATTGTATCAAGAGAGGTGGAGGGACTGGCCCTTTGAAACCTCGGCAACAGGTTCATTTTGAATACTGTGCCACTTCCTGCAAGCTTTATGGCTTGAAAGATAGAATGAGGGACTTCGTTTATATACGGGTGCATAACTTGTACGTAAAAATCCCTCTTTCTCAATACGAAAAGAGGGATTTTTTATTTTTCATTTCCCTCATCATCATCCAAACTTAATTATTTAGGAGGAAAATCAAATGAAAAAGAAGTTTGTACCCGGTATTGCATCAGTTGTAGGAGTAAGTATTTTATTAACTGGTTGCGGTAGTTATAAAAACGAAGCAAGTGGAGCAAATGCAAAAGACGAGGCACCTAGTAAGCAGGTTTTAAACTTATCTTCACCTACTGAAATACGAACAATGGATACAGCTCGTGCTACAGATACTGATTCTGGTCAAGTAATGAGAAACGTATTTGAAGGTTTGTATAATCTTGGTGAAGGTAACAAACCTGTCCCTGGTGTTGCAAAATCTCATGAAGTAAGTGGCGATAAAACGAAATACACATTCCATTTACGAGATTCAAAATGGTCAAACGGCACTCCTGTTACAGCGAAAGATTTTGTCTTCGCTTGGCAAAGAGCTGTCGATCCAGCAACAGCCTCTGAATATGCATTTTTATTCTTTGATATTAAAAACGCAACAAAAATTAACAACAAAGAACTTCCAGCCGACCAACTTGGTGTAAAAGCAGTTGATGACCATACGTTTGAGGTAGAATTAGAGCGTCCTGTTCCATATTTTATTAGTTTAACAGCGTTCCCAACATTTCTACCAATTAACGAGGAATTCTTTAAAGCACAAGGTGATAAGTACGCTTTAGAAGATAATACAATCTTGTACAATGGAGCTTTTACACTAAGCGATTGGAAGCACGAACAAAGCTTTAAATTCAAGAAAAACCCTACCTATTGGGATAAAGATACTGTCAAACTAGAAGAAATCAATTTTAACGTAGTAAAAGAAAAATCAACAGAAGTAAATTTATTCGAATCAAAACAATTAGACCGTATAAAATTAACATCTGACTTCGTTGATAAATATAAAAAGGATGCGAACTTTAAAGAACGCCCGAACGTAGGCGTACAATTTTTACGTATGAATCAACAAAACAAAGTACTTCAAAACGTTTCTGCACGCCAAGCAATTGACCAAACAATTGATCGAAAATCCTTTGTAAATACGTTATTAAATGATGGCTCTACACCAACCTTTGGCCTCGTTCCAAAAAACTTTGCAAAAGGGACTGATGGAAAGGACTTCCGTACTATAAACGGAGATTTAACCAAAGTTGATACAAAATCTGCACAAGAGTTATGGAAGAAAGCTAAACAAGAGCTTGGTTCTGAAAAAATCACATTAGAATTATTAACAAGTGATGCTGACCTTGATAAGAAAACTGGTGAGTTCTTAAAAGGACAACTAGAAAAGAACTTAGACGGATTAACAGTAAATGTAAAACCACAACCACGTAAACAACAAGTTTCACTTTTATTAAAAGGTGACTATGAAATCGGCATTGACGGCTGGAGTCCTGACTTTGCTGATCCAATTACATTCCTTGAACTATTTACAACGAATAACCCTTACAACTTAGATCATTACTCTAATAAGGAGTTCGATGAAACAATTGAGAAAGTTAAAACGACTTTAGCTGGTGATGAAAAAGCTCGTTGGAAAGCATTACTAGCATCCGAGAAAATATTATTTAAAGACTCTGTTATCGCTCCTCTTTACCAAAAAGGTGAATCTTATTTAGAACGTTCTTATGTGAAAGGAATTGTACAAGTAGACTTTGCAGGTCAATTAAACTTCAAATGGGCACAAATTGAAAAATAAAAGGCAACCTGAATTGAAGTTTTTCTCCCCATACCAATTGTTTTATTGGAAAAATGTATTAAAAGCGGATTTCTCAATGAGAGAAAATCCGCTTTTTCAATATAGTATTTTTAAAAAATAATACTCCAACTTTTATTATTGACATATAGTTCTTTCCAGTGTTAATATTCTAAATAATCAAATAAACGAAATATTTAACCATCAAAATATAATGTCTACTACGTTGAAACATATAACGACAGATTATAGCTCAACATGTATATACATATAGAACACCTGATTACCTACATGCACATATTTATAATAGGTTTTTTCTTCTTCTATAGATATACTTCAAAACATGGACATTAAGACGTTACGAACAACACATTTAGGGAGGAACGAACAATAAAGAAAAAAGTTGTACCTGTTGTTGCATCTGTTTTAGGGGCAAGTCTATTACTAACTGCTTGCGGGGGAAATAAAGATAACGCAAGCGGAGCGAAAGCAAATGATAAAGCACCTGATAAACAGGCAATTAACTTATCATTTGCTTCAGAAATTCCAACAATGGATGTTGCAAAAGCAACGGATGGGGAATCCATGAACGTAATGCGCAATGTTTTTGAAGGTTTATATGCAATGAGAGAAGATAATAAACCGATTCCTGGTGTTGCTGAGTCGGTTGACGTTAGTTCCGATAAAACAAAATATACATTCCACCTGCGTGATTCAAAATGGTCAAACGGTACTCCTGTTACAGCAAAGGATTTCGTCTTCGCTTGGCAACGTGCCGTAAATCCTGATACAGCAGCTGAATATGCATTCTTATTCTTCGATATAAAGAATGCGAAACAAATAAACCAAAAACAATTACCGGTTGATCAATTAGGTATTAAAGCTCTTGATGATAAAACTTTAGAAGTACAACTAGATCGTCCTGTTCCCTACTTCTTAAGCTTAACGACATTCTCAACATTCTTACCAATTAATGAAGAGTACTTAAAATCTCAAGGTAATAAATACGGTTTAGAAACAAATCATTTAATTTACAACGGTGCTTTCACATTAGATAACTGGAAGCATGAGCAAAGCTTCCAATTAAAGAAAAACCCTAACTATTGGGATGCTAGAACAGTAAAATTAGAAGAAATTAACTTCAATGTCGTTAAGGATAAATCTACAGAAGTTAACTTATATGATTCTGGACAAATTGATCGTGTTGCTTTGACTGCGGAGTTTGTTGATAAATATAAGAGCGATCCAAACTTCAAAGAACGCGCTGAAGTTGGCATTCAATTTTTACGACTCAATCAAAAAAATGAAACATTAAAAAATCAACATGCACGCCTTGCTATTAACGGCGCAATGAATAAAAAGGCATACGTAGAAACAATTTTAAATAACGGCGCTGTTCCAGCTGAAGGAATGGTTCCTGCGAAATTTGCAAAGAGTCCAGAAGGGAATGACTTCCGTAAAGAAAATGGAAATCTAATCAAAGATGATGTGAAAACAGCGAAAGAAAACTGGAAAAAAGCGAAGCAAGAACTTAGTACTGACAAAGTAACAATTGAACTATTAACTAGTGATAATGCTTTAGCTAAAAAGACTGGTGAATATTTAAAAGGTGAACTAGAAAAGAACCTAGATGGATTAACAGTGAATTTAAAACCACAACCACGTAAACAACAGTTAAAACTACTATTAAGTGGTGACTATGAAATCGGTATTGATGGCTGGGGCCCTGACTTCGCTGATCCAATTACATTCTTAGATTTATTTACAACAGATAATGCTTATAACTTCGATAAATACTCTAATAAAGAGTATGATGAGCTAATTCATAAAGTAAAAACAGATTTAGCTGGTGATGAAAAAGCTCGCTTTGAAGCAATGAAGCAAGCTGAAAAAATCTTATTGCAAGACGGTGCTGTCGCTCCTTTATACCAACAAGGTCGCTCTTACTTACAACGCGGATTTATTAAAGGACTTGTAACAACTGACTTCGGCGGTGAGTTTAACTACAAGTGGACAGAAGTTGCAAAATAATAAAGTAATCACTGCTATTGATTGTGTAACTAATATAATAACTAATAATGCAATAATATTTTTCTCTAAACTAACTCCTCCAAATATTATTGTATAATAGCCATTCGCTGCATATGTTGCGGGAAATAATTCACCAATTGTTTGATATGTTTTAGAAAGCATTTCATGTGGTACGATTACCCCTGAACTTACAAGTTGTAACGATAGCGAGATAATATTAAAAATCATACCTGCGTTTCCAAACACAGTTAGAACCATTTGTGTTAATGAAAGAAAGGCAAAGAAAACTATTGTCAATAATCCTCTTTCCCTTCTTTTTGCATTGAACCAAAACTCATCATAAATATAAACAAAAACATCAAATATGTCCTCCACGTCAAAGAAGGTATATGCCCTGACCAAAGATAGCTAATCAAATAGTTAATCCCTATAATACAAGACGACACTACTAAACTAATGCTTATTAGTTTTACATATTTGAACATATCTTTTCTCCTTACTTTTCTATCTCTTCAAATTGCAGATTTACCGGCTCTTCTAAAATTGTTTCATAAAAGTTTTCAGCCAAATCTGTTGAAGGAATTTTTTTATCCACTTCAGCAAACCGTATACTATCTAGCCACACACAACCTTCTCCTGATAATAAAACACCAAATGCGATACCAAGCGCTTCTTCTTTTATATCTAATACAACCGAGTATGATTGCCAGTTATTCGTATTTTTAATGGGGCGATTTTGCATGTTATCCATAGCAAGCGGTTCTGTATCTTTTCCGTCTACTCGCATCCACAATCCTGCCCAATCTTTTACATTCTCACTCTTAACAAATGCTGTAAAACGTAACCTCTTTCCTACATACTTATCCGCTCGGAACATTTGCATTAATGTTGAAAATCCTCCGTGCGTAACATTCTCTTTTGCTTTTATGTATGCAGATACTTTTCCTTGATGGACAACTTCATAATCTAAACCCATCTCATATTCGGCAGGATGACTCCCACTTAAGATCCATCCTTTCGGTATACCTTTTTGCATTGAAACACCCTCTCTTTCTATATAAAATGACTGAAAGTACTTTCGATATTTCTTTGGCGGCAATTGAAACATTCTTTTAAAAGCTCTCGTAAATGCCTCTTGTGAGGAAAAACCATATTGCATTGCAATATCAATAACAGCTCTCTCAGTTGACACTAAAACCTGTGCAGCATGAGTTAATCTTCTCTTTCTAATATAATCCGTTACACTCATCCCGATATATCTTTGAAAAATACGATGGAAATGATACATCGATACTGCACTGTGAGACACTACTCTTTCTGTTGTAAGCTCCTCCTGTAAATAATCCTCTATATATTCAATTGCTTCTTTTATCATCTCTTTATATTCTTCATGCATTTTAGTACTCCCTCACAACTTCAATTTACCATATACATACAAATTATTTTTGATTTAAATTGCGGATTAAACCTTGTGGCTATAGGATAATAATTTATTTTCAACACATACATAATTACATGATTTTTGGAAAAACTTGTATAGAATGAATTTACATAAGGAGGAATTTATAATGAGAATTTTACTATCAGTTTTATTAGCTCTTATGCTAGTACCTGCATTAACAGGATGTAAGGCTCCTGCAAAAGAAGATACAACTTCGAATAAGAAAACGACTGAAGAAGCAAAAAATGAGACTTCTGCAGACTTAAAACTTAACTTTAATGAATTTAGTTTAGATGCAGACTATCAAGATACGAAGAAAGACTACGAAGCTGATTATAAAAATGTAGCAGCTGATAAGAAAATGGAAGCAAAAATTGAAGATCATAAAGCAAATGTAAATTTAACAGGAGACGAAGCTATCACAAAACTAAGCCCACTTCTACAAGAATTAAAATTTGATAAAGATACTCCTGACCAAGAAGTAATCGATCAAGTCTTAAACGTGTTCAAACTTGATAAAGACTATCAAAAATTTGAGTTAGAAGTTGTCTTCTCTGACGGAACGAAAAAAGAATATAAAAGAGAAATAAAATAAAGAAGTAGGCGGTTGCCTACTTCTTTATTTTATTTTTTAGCATATCGTAAGCTTGGTTGAGATCCTACATAGTATTCTAATCCAGATACAGATGATTTTTGTAAATACGCATCTGTTGGGAATACAAGTGGGATTAAAGGATATTCTGTAAACATAATATCTTCCGCTTGATGCAATAAGTCAAAACGTTTATTTTCATCTTGTTCTAATTTCGCTTGATTGATTAAATTATCGAAGTCTTTATTAAACCATTTCGCATAGTTATTTGGTCCATCACCTGCATAAATTTCTAATTGAGCTGCTGGATCTAATGTAGATCCTCCCCATCCCATATATGCAATTTGGAAGTCACTTTGTTTGTACATATCGATATAACTTTTCCACTCTTTACCTTCTATTTTTACATCTACCCCAAGATTCTTCTTAAACATTTCTTGAAGTGTTTCAGCTATTTTCTTTTTATCTGAATATTTCACTGTTACTTCTGGAAGTGTAGTCCATCCTTCTTCCTTCATTCCTTCTTCTAATAGATTCTTAGCTACCGCAGGATCATATTGAAAATAATCGCCTTTCTCTTTACGGAAATCGCGGCCACCTTCTGTTTTTGCTCCTTCTGGAACAAAGCCATATGCTTCTTTTGCATTATTCTTTAATATTTTCTCTACGATAAACTTACGATCTACAGCTAATGCAAAAGCTTTACGAATTTTAGCATTTGTAAATGGTGGCTTCTCTGAGTTAAATGAGTAAATATGAGTTGAGTAGTCTTGCATTTTTTTAAACTCTTTATTATTTTGTTCCTTCTCAACTAAATCTGTTGGTATGTGAGATAATAAATCTAGTTCTCCAGATTTGTATAATTGATACGCTGTTTTACCTTCAGGAATAATACGGAATTCAATTTCTTTTGATGCTACTTTTTTATCATGAAACTCTTTATTTTTTTCTAAAATAATCGCTTGGTTATGCTTCCATTCTTTCAATGTGAAAGGACCATTTGTAATTAATTCTTTTGGATCTACTTTTAGTTTACCTTTTTCATCAATAGATTTTTTATTAAGTGGAATATATAACGACTGAGATAATGTACGTTTAATAGATGTCACTGGGTGTTCAAATTGTAGCTTTAGAGTTACGTCATCTACTGCTTGAATTCCTACTGCATCTTCTGCACCTTTCCCTGTATTAAATGCTTCTCCACCTTTAATGAAATATAGTTCTGTTGCATTCATAGAGCCCGTTTTTGGATTTAATATTCTCTTCCAAGCAAATTCAAAATCTTTTGCTGTTAACGGGGAACCATCAGACCATTTTAGTCCTTTCTTCAAATAGAACGTATACTCTTTTCCATCCGCTCCAGCTTCCTCTTTATCTACTAAATCCTTTTCAAACTTCCCATCACTTGTCTGTCTATACAAAGTTGCAAATAAGTGCTCAATTACATAATTAGAGTTATTATCTGTTGAAATTGCTGAGTCTAACGTATAAGGATCACTGCCAAGATTCGTTACAAAACGATCTCCTTTACTAGCACTTGCTTTTGAAGTGTCTTTCTTACCACAAGCAACAGAAGTAATTGCTAATACGGTCATAATGACAAATAATAAAAACTTCTTCATCTTACCTTCCCCTTTAACCTGAAATTTTTGGTGTTGATGCTAATAATGTTTTTGTATAAGAATGTTGTGGATTACGGAATACTTCATCCGTATTTCCAAATTCAACAAGTTCTCCTTTATATAAGACAGCCACTTTTTCACATAAATAGTGAACCATCGGCAAATCATGCGCGATAAATAAATATGTATAGCCTTGTTCCTTTTGAATTTTTTGCAACAGATGTACAATTTGAATTTGGAGTGAAACATCTAACGCTGAAATTGGTTCATCAAGGATTAATACTTCTGGCTCACATAATAACGCTCTTGCAATAGCGATCCGTTGACGTTGTCCTCCGCTAAATTCGTGTGGATAGCGATCAATATATCGTCTATCTAATCCAACACGCTCTAGCGCATCACCTGCGACTTTATCTTTCAATCCTTTATCACCGAGTCCGAATGAAATATATCCTTCCGTTACGCTATCGCGTACTTTCCAGCGCGGATTTAATGCAGCTGTGGAATCTTGAAAAATGAACTGTACTTTCTGTAAGAAATCACGCTTATGAGCCGCCTTTAACTTGTGAACAACTTGATCGTTATATTCAATTTCACCAGACGTTGGTCTCTCAATCCCAGCTATGAGCTTACCGAATGTTGTTTTTCCAGAACCACTTTCTCCAATAATGCCAAGTGTTGTTCCTTTCGGGATAGAAAGTGATATATCTTTTAACGCTGCCAATTCTTTATTTTTACTTCCATACGTTTTCGTTACTTGCTTTACCGTAATTAAATCTGTCGTCATGAAGCATTCACCTTCTCTTTTGATTTCGCTTCGTTATGCTCTAGAACATGTTGCCAACAATGAGAACTATGCTCCCCAGAATATGTTGTTCTTTCTGGGAAACGATGAATGCATTCTTTTATTGCTACTGGGCAACGATTTACAAAAGGACAACCAAAGCTATTTAGTGTTTCAATAGAAGGTGTCGTTCCTTCTATTGCACGTAATACCTTTTCGGAATCATCCATATTCGGAATTGCTTGTAATAAATTTTTCGTATACGGATGTTTAGGAGAACCTATTACTTCCTCTATCGTTCCTTTTTCAACAACACGTCCTCCGTACATGACAACTACTCGGTCAGCTACTTCACGTACAAGTGCCAAATCATGTGTAATCAACAAAATACTCGTATTTTGTTTTTCTTTCCGCTCTTTTAATAACCCCATAATTTGTTTCTGAATCGTTACATCTAATGCCGTTGTAGGTTCATCTGCAATAACAAGTTTTGGATGACACGCAAACGCAATTGCTAAACAAATACGCTGCCTCATACCTCCGCTTAATTGATGTGGGTACTGTTCAAAGCGTTTCTCTGCTTCATGTATCCCTAAATCATTTAACAAATTAATCGCAATTTCTTTTGCTTCTCTTTTCGACTTTTTCTCATGCTGCAAAATTACTTCTGTAATTTGTTTTCCAACTTTCATCGTCGGGTTTAAAGAGGACAACGGGTCTTGAAAGATAAACGAAATATCTTTCCCTCGAATTTGATTCCATTCTGATTCTTGTAAATTCGTTAATCCTTGAGACTGGAAAGAGATGCTTCCATCATCAATGTGAATAGACTCTTGATTTAGTCCGATAATGGATTGTGCTGTAACACTTTTTCCTGAACCACTTTCTCCTACAAGTGCAACGATTTCGCCTTCGTTAATAGAAAAGGAAACATGCTTCACAATTGCTTGCTTACTATTCTCTTTTTCAACGGCTAACGTTACGTTTTCTAAAGATAAGAGCTGTCCCATGTTTTTTCTCCTTTCGATTCCTTTTTACGATTTTTGGATCAATTGCATCTTGCAAACCATCACCAATTGCATTAAATGCAAACATAATGAGCGCAATCATCAGCGATGGGAAGAAGAGTTGCCACCATTCCCCGCTCAATAATGTCCCGAGCGCATCATTCGTCATCGTCCCCCAGCTTGCTGCCGGTGATTGTACCCCGAGTCCGATGAAGCTTAAAAATGATTCTGAGAAAATAGCTGCTGGAATTGTAAATGATAAATTTACGATAATAATGCCTGTTAAATTCGGAATGATATGTCCATATATAATCTTCATATGCGATGTACCTAATCGCTCTGCTGCAATAACAAATTCCCTTTGCTTTAAAGATAAGACTTGCGCTCTAACGAGACGTGCCATACCAATCCATCCTGTTAATGCAAGAGCAATAATAATTGTAAAAAGTCCTGGTTTCATAATAATTAGTAATAAAATAACAATTAATAAATATGGGATACCGTATAATATTTCAATCCCCCGCACAATCCACTCATCAATTAACGTTCCAAGGCGATTACGCCCTCTCACATATCCACTAAATCCCCCAATCAGTACACCAAGTCCTATATCAAGAACAGCTGCTACTAATCCAACTACTAATGAAATCTTCCCACCAGCCCAAGTACGCGCCCATATATCTCTACCTAAATCATCTGTTCCAAACCAATGCTCACTACTAGGAGGTAAATTTGTCGCCTCTTTTACTTGTTCACTCGCAGTGAAAGTGGTTAAACTTTCACCGATAAGAGAGAAAATAATAATGAGTAACAATGTCACCGTTCCTAGAACTGCGATTGGGTTTGATACAAACTTACGAAACACTTCTTTTTTTCTGCTAATCGTTTGCTGATCTTTATTTATTGTTAATTCTTTTTTCTCTTCATTCGTTAATAATTGTTTATTGATTTCATAACCACCCATTTAAATATCCTCCCTCCTTACGTAATAGAACGAATACGCGGATCAACAATACGATGAATAATATCTGTAATGAAAATACAAGAAATTAATAATGCACTATAGAAAATTGTTGTCCCCATAATTACTGGATAATCCCGGTTAAAAATACTATCTACAAAATATTTTCCGAGACCGGGAATTGCAAAGATTTTTTCAATAATGAAAGTTCCTGTTAAAAGCCCAGCCATTAACGGTCCAACAAACGTTAGTACTGGAACAATTGCATTTCGAAGGGCATGCCTTATAATAATCTTCTTAATTGGTATACCTTTCGCTCTTGCTAATTTAATATAATCACTCTGCAAAACTTCAATCATATTAGAACGAACAAATCTTGTAATCACTGCGATTGGACCTAGCGCCAATGCGAAAGATGGTAATACCGTATGTTCAAATGTTCCCCAAGAGGCTACTGGTAAGAGCTCAAATTGAATAGCGAATACTTGTATGAATAGCGGTGCTAAAATAAAACTTGGAATAGAAATACCGAGAATCGCAAGTAAACTCACACTATAATCAATTACTCTCCCGTGATAGAGAGCAGCAAATGTACCTGCAGCAATTCCGACTAATAGTGAAATAATAAGTGCTTGTAAACCGATAATTGCTGATGGACCAAATCCTGTCGTTATAATTTCTGATACACCTTGCCCCGTCGATTGAACGGATTCACCAAAATCAAAATGAACTACACCTTCTAGATACGCAACATATTGATTCCATAACGGTTCATCAAGGTGGTACTTCGCTCTCATATTCTGCACAACTTCCGCTGGAAAGATCTTTGCATCTGATGAAAATGGATCGCCTGGAATAATGTGCATAATCAAAAATGTTACTGTTGTAATGATCCATAGTGTAAACACCATAACTGATAGTTTTTTAACAAAATACACTCCAATAACCTCCTAAACACATGAATTTACTTTGTTTTATTAACGTATTTTTCCCATTACTCCCTTTTTCCTTTTTAGAATACAAAAAGCCTTGATCTTAAAAAAAATAAGATCAAGGCTTAATAAACAAAGGCCCATCACTTATCTTTCAAGACTTGCTTGCTGGAATTAGCACGGTGTTCATCTTACAGAACCCGCTGCTGAGGTGTCATAGGGCCAGTCCCTCTACCTCTCTGGATAAGTAAATTGCTATATTATTATTTGGTTCAAATTGTATATTTTGAATTATAATTCTGAAAAAATGAAAAGTCAATTAGATTGGATATATTTAGAAAAATCAGTTTTCGATAGCGTCATTTATCTAAATTACAATTTTTCGCTTATACTAAAAAGAAATCATATGAAAGGAGTTATATGATGGATCCCTTACTGCTTGCTACTATAGGATTACCATTAACAATCGTTATACTTGTCATCATCGGCTTCTATAAACTCTTTATTAAAAAGAAACATATCACTTCTTTTTATACCCCCTTCGATAATATTACCGGACAAACAATTTCCGAATTTCACGAAGAGCAGAAGGTATTAGTATCTGAAGATGAAGACGGCGATGGTAAGAAGAAAAAATAACCTTGCACAGGCAAGGTTATTTTTTCGTTTCTGCTTGGAAACGTTTATAGTATGTCGATGCTGTTGCAAAGTTAATTTCTATATCACGAATCAACGATGAATCTTCTTCTTTAGCCAGCTTCTGTAATTTTTTCATCGCTTGTTCCGATTCATTCAAGAAACCAATATATACCTCATGTTCTTGCTCTTTCGACTTCGGAACACGAATTTCTTTACGTATATGATCAATACCTTCTAACATGTTCGTTGTTACCTTCTGCACATCTTCTTTATATGCAGCATTTGTTATTTCCTTACCGCCCTTTTCTTTTGCAACTTCAAATAACTGCAGTGCTTTATTAATTTCTTTATTCATTTTCAAATCATATTTTTCATGTACTGCACGGTATTCTTTCATCTCTTCCGTTTGCTCAGTAGACTGCTCTACCTTTTCTTTCGGTTCTTTCGTATCTTTACTTCCATTACATCCTGCTAGAAGGATCATACTTCCCATTACAGCAATACCCAAAACCTTCTTCATCTCGAATTCTCCTTTTATCTACAGCTACTACTCATTATAGTTTCTTTTATCTCCACTTGTTATTATACCGAGAACACCCTACTTTTTACACTTAAGACGACATCGTAATATATATACCAACATGTTTGTCACAGTATCGTCACTTTATACAAATAACTTTTGCACTGCTTTACTACCTCACCTTACAAAACTGTAAGCACACATAAAGAACAAACCATGCTAGACTTACATATGCATAAAGCAAGCATATGTAAGTTTTTAAGGAGAATCATCTATGTACAAAACAATGTCTTTTATGGGAGAAGATATTCGTGTCCTCATTCGCGAAAAGTCGCTTCATATTGAAAATACAGAGAGCCTTCGCCGGGTATTAAAAAAGAAGCATGCTCCATTTAAGTTAGCCCAATATTTAAAACAACAACATACAAATCAATTTTATACTGTGCTAAATATATCGGATAAATCATTAACAATCGAAATCATTGGTCACGTCTACATTGGAAACTTTGCAGATATCTTAAAAGAAATCCCACGCATACCGAAGATTGCTCCTATTATCGTTAAAAAAGCGTATAAAATTACCGATCACACCGATATTATCGACTGTGGTGAAAAAGAAGTCGATAGTAATCGGTGGGTGTGGGATAAACTTGCTGTTTTATATGATACGATCATGAATAATATGTATGAGGTATTTCAAAGAAATAAAAAAAAGAACTGATTCAAATATTCCCTTTGAATCAGTTCTTTTTTGTTAAGCCTCTAAATTTTGTCTTTGTTGCAGTTCAAACTGCTTCTCACTTCTTCTGGCCATAAAGAGATAACATAACACAGCACCAATTTCACAAAGAGCTATCACAATCCCCATCGGTAATGCAGTATTGCTTCCACCAATACCTACTAACGGCGCAACAAGTGCTCCTGAAATGAACTGTAATAAACCTAATAAAGCTGATGCTGTTCCTGCAGCTTGTTTCTGATTTCTCATCGCTAACGAGAACCCCGTTGTTGATACAACCCCGACACTTGATACAACAAGGAATAATGAACATAAAACACCAATTAAACCTATTCCCAGTACGATTGTCAGTAGTAAAGATAAGCCACCAACAGCTGCAATAATAATACCAGCAACAAATAATGTCTTCTCATTCACTTTCCCCGCTAAACGACCCGTTACCTGACTAGCAATAATAATACCGATACCGTTAATCGCAAAGAATAAACTAAATTGCTGTGGTGATGCTCCGTATATATTTTGCAATACAAATGGTGATCCCGAAATGTAAGCAAACATTGCCGCTGTTACTAATCCTTGTGACAATGCATATCCCATAAACAAACGATCTTTTAGGAGTTTCCCATATGTCGCCAATGTCCCTGACAAACCGCCTGTTTCTCTTTCTTCAGGAGGTAATGTTTCACGTAATACGAAAGTAGCGGATATTAACATAAATACACTAATTGCTCCAAGAACGATGAATACACCGCGCCATGTTGTGAACTGCAATAATTGCCCCCCAATAATCGGCGCCAAAATAGGTGCTGCTCCATTTACTAACATGAGCAGTGAGAAGAACTTCGTCATTTCAGAACCTGAGTACATATCACGTACCATTGCACGTGATATAACAATCCCGGCTGATCCTGAAGCTCCTTGTAGGAAGCGCAATAACACTAAAGTCCAAATAGATGGCGCAACAGCACAAAGTAATGAAGATGCAACATAAACAATAAGAGCAATAATAAGAGGTTTGCGCCTTCCGTAAATATCACTAATTGAACCAATAAATAATTGTCCTACTGAAAGCCCCAGCAAACAAGCTGTCAATGTAAGCTGTGCAAGGGATGCACCTGTTTGTAAATCATCCGTTAATTTCGGTAACGAAGGCAAATACATATCAATAGATAACGGCCCAATTGCCGTAAGTGTCCCTAGTACAAGAATCATCCATAACCTGTTTGTCTTTACAGGCTTATATATTTCCTGATTAACCTCATTCACTTTTTCCATTCACCCTTTCCTACACATACTAAATCGTAACAATTATAGTTACAACATAAACATACGTCAAGTATAGTGCATTTTCCTGTTTAATTCTGTAAAAAAAAGCGATAGAATCTCTATCGCTTTACTTGTTCAAATTACTATTTGTAAATTTAGATACTGAAGACATCGCCTCTCCTGTATCTAAATATGTGATTTGAATTGGATCTCCCACTTCTGTAAACATAGCATATGGGAACTTTTTCGCAGGTATCATAAATACTTTTTGTTCGTTCTCTAACAGTACATAAACAATTGTATTTTCACCTGATTTTTCTTTATATACACGTTGTACAACGCCTTCTTTTTGTGCCTCTTTACCACTTGAAGTCGGTCTAAATGAATCTCCACTTCCGCTCAGCGCATTTTTATAATTCTCAAGCGCTTCTTTTTGCGTCGAACCTGTTGCAAATATTTTCGCATTAGAAGCATAGATAACCGTATGAGCACGTACTAATCCTCCGTCATCAATAACTGGTACAATCCAAGAAGGTTTGCCATACACGTTATAAATAACCGGCATTGTCCCATGCCACTTTTCTCTCTTAAAGGAGTTATCCACTACTTCCGAAGCAGCTGAACCATCCATAATTCCCTTTACTTCTTTTCCGTTATAGTAATACAACTTACCTGTACGCGCATCAATAAGCGAGTAACCTAACGCAGAATCTACTCCTTCTTTCGGAGAGGTGAAATCAGTAAAGTAATATAGAGTTCCATCCTTACCGAAGATTGGTGTAACTCCTTCTTTCGTTCCCCACTCAGTCGGGATCTTCATATCAGTTTGCGAGAATTTTGTATTCCAAAATCCGTGAATATATTTACCGAAATACGTATTTAATGTAGATGCGGTCTCGTGATTTAATACGCCATCAACAAATTTAGGCGCCTTTCCTTTATCGTATCTTTTCACTTCACCTGTTTGTGCATCTACTACTACAACGCCCTCTACCTCAAATCCAGATCTCCCTGAAATAAATTCACCATACGTCATTGTATAATACGGTTTCCCTTTATCATCAACTTCGAATTTCGGTTTCCCTTTAAAGATTAAATTTGGTTCTGCTTTTCGTACAACACGTTCTAAATTATTTCCGAAAAACATGCTTGGCACGTATTTCATTTTATAACCGAGGTGCAGTTTCGCTTCCGCATCAGGGTTTGTACCTGACATCGTTACGTAGCCTGGAATTGTCTCAGCTTTACGTGCTTTAAAAAATCCTGAAACTTCAATCGGTGCTACATATAAAGCTTCGCCATTTACCATTTGCGGAGTTAATTCCCCTAGTTCAAAATAAGCTACTTTCGGAATATCTCCAAATACTTTTTTCATCTTATTCTCCGCTGTCTTTGGCGGCACTGTAAACGGCTGGTCATTTTCAGTAAATGGTTCTGAAATATCTTTCTCTATCTTCACAACAGAATCATATTTCTTTTGCGTGATTACTATATCATGCACATAACCAAAATATCCGTAACTTGCGAGTAAAATAAACATTAGAAGTCCCTTTAACGTACCTTCCAATTTCCCTACCTTATCTTGTGAAAATAAAACAAGCCCAATTAATATCGCTACTGCAACAGCATAATGAGTAAGAATCGAATCTACTCTATCATCAATTAGCCAAAGATATTCATAGATTGCAATCCCTATCCAAAATAAAACAGGAATAACTAAAATGGATGATTTCTTACCCTTTACAACCTTCTCATCCCCTTTCTTATCCACTGCTCGAATTCTACTACCGCTTCTTGTCCATGGAATCAAAAACAAAGTGAGAATAGCTAAAACTAAAAATTTTATCAAAGGCAATGTCCCCTTTTCTTTTGTCTTCCCCTTCAGTATAACAAATAAAGGTTATTCAGGTAAAAATGGGAATGGTCATATTTTTTTACTGCTTAATACAATTCCGCTCGCTACATATAAGATTGATGCAATGTAAAAAATCGTACCAATCGTAAAGAAATCTACTAAATATCCTGTTGCGATAATCGCTACTGCTCCACCAATCGATGTCCATACATGGTATTTCCCAATCTCATAACCGGCATTTTCCTGCACAACCTTTCGTGCTAACGACGTCTTCTCTGTATTACGTTGCACAGCCCCTAAAACTCCCATTACAATTTGAAGAATATACACATGCCAGACTTCCGTGGCAATAGGAAAACAAAGCATTAATATTGCCATGGACCAGGCATATATAATTAATAATTTTTGATCGCCTACTCTATCAGACAGCTTTCCTACTAACGGGTATACAAGTGCTGAAGTTAAAGCGAACAAACCATATGCCCAGCCAAATTGTGAGAAGCTATTCCCAACGTTTCGAAGCAATAGTATATAAAAGGGAAACACCATACTTCCCGCCATCATAATAATGCTTTGTGATGCTACAAATCTTCTATATGTCATTTCGTATACTCCCTATAAAATAAATTCACAAATCTCTCTTTAGGATCCGTTTCTTTTTTCTTTCCAAGAAATTCTTCTATACGAGGATATGCTTTCTTTAACTGCTCTTTCGTTGGATAAGAATAATACGTTAAATAATAACTACCGTTATGATTTAACGTAACATCAATCATCTTTTGAATAACACCCTCTGTTTTCTTTATCTCATTTTCAGAACGGCCCTGGTTAACTAAAAGGACCAGTGCAAACATATCATCTTTCGCATAAGATAAAACTGCATTTTCGTTCTTTTCCACATAACGAATCGTAATATTGAGCAAATTAAACTCTTCCTCATTTAATACGTTACGTAAATCATCTATGTATTCCGTGAAAGAATCTATAGGCACAAAGTATTCTTGTAACACCTCTGTCCTATTCGGATTTTCATATTCCATAAAGGCACTATCGGATCTCATAACATTATTTCGCGTCTCATACTTTCCATCTGTACGCTCAAAATACCTTCTTTGTATATCCCAAAATGTATTCTTTCCCCAATCACTATAGCGTGATAATCCAAGTAAAAATTTCGGCACAGCTATAATAGTTTCTTCTTTTAACTCACTATACTCTTCCCTCATATTTTGATTTTGCGCCAATGTATAATCTGTTACATACATCTCTTTTAAAAATGAGTTTGGAGCAACAGAAATACGAGCTAAGTGCATACGAACATTTTCATCTTTTTTCACTTTCTCTTTGAAATAAGACGTGTATTCTTTATAATCTAGCATTTTCGTATGCATTTCATATAATTCATCTTCTGTTAACTTTAAAGTCACATCTAAAATAACACCAAATAACCCATAACCACCAATGACATAAGGAAATAAATCCGCATTCTCTTCTCTACTTACATTACGTACGGTGCCATCTGCCATTAATAATCGAAATGATTCGACTGTATCAATCAATGCTTCATGACGAATATCACGACCATGTACATTCACACTTAATGAACCGCCAACTGTAAAAATATTTTGAGACTGCATTACTTGAACGGCCAGGCCATATGGATTTACTTTCTTCTGAATATCATTCCACGTGACACCGCTTTGAACTGTAATTTCCTTCTTCTCTGGGTTAAATTCTAATATTTTATTATACCCTTTCATATCAAGCATCGTACCATGTGCATAATATGTCTGACCGCCTTGACTATGTTGCATACCAGCAATAGAAATCTTCTCTCCTGAAACATTTGCATCTCGCAATAATTGTATTAACGAGTGCTCATCTGTAGCACTTTCAACACGTTTTATTTTTGTCGGAAGCAATTTGCCTACATCACTCATAATAGGATGATCAAGTTGTTTTTTATATGTATGTACAGACGTTGCAAGCAAAACGGTATACGCTACAATGACAAATGCTATCTTTCTTTTTTTCAAATGACACTCTCCTTATTAGCAACAAAAAGAGATACCCATTCTTTCAGGTACCTCCCTTAACATTCATTACTTGGCTGCTGGTATCTGTATTGGCTCAAACTTTTCGTACGATGTATATTTTGCATTCGTAATAATGTGCGCCTTATCCCCACCATTACTACTCATAATCATATCAATCTTCGCTGATTCATATTTAAAATCTTTTGTAATTATATATTCTGCATCCACTTCTTCTATCTTTGCGTTTTGCGCTTGTAGCATTTTCTTCTGCGTTTCATCCATGCTAGTTAACATACTTTCTGTTTCTTTCCCTTTTAATGCGAACTTCAGTTTGTATTTATCTCCGCTTTTCTCCATCTTCATTTTATCTAACACTACTGCTGGCACCTCTAAATTATCTATAATATCTTGAGTTGCTTTCATCCCACCAGCATTTAATTGCTCCTCTGGTACAGATATAACTTCTCCTGTAGCAGGATTTTTCACCTGACCTGCAACTTTACCATCCACAGTATATACTACAATATCCGTACCAGAAACATTCATTTCAGAACGAGAATTCTTTGTCTTTGGCTCTAATTGCATCTTAGCCTTTAATATATCCATCTCTGTTCCCTCAGCTTTTATCCCTACATCATATGTCATCGTTACATGTTCTTCATTTTTAAAAGCTTCGTTCGTTTTCGTGAAAACATCCTTCGCCGTTAATTCCTTTTCTTTTTGAACTGATTCTTTTTTCGGTTCATCTGTCTTTGCTGTTTTCTCATTACTACATCCTGCACCTAACATAACTGCAAGGACTAAACTAGAAGTTAAAATAAGTTTTTTCATAATTACCCCTCCTTTCCAAAAGGATATCATCTGTTTCCCTCTGAAATCTATATAATTTTTAATCTCCCTATTTAACTTTATTACTCTCATAGCAACATTTTTAAAGAATTAGTTAAATATGATGTAAATAACAACAACTCATTTCAGGAGGTCATTATGAAAGCAATAATTTGCACAAAGTATGGACCGCCCAATGTTCTCAAACTTCAAGATGCAGAGAAACCTATCCCTAAAAAGAATGAGGTATTAGTCAAGATTCACGCAACAAGTGTAACGACTGGAGATTGTAGAATACGCGGCTTTAATAGCCCTCTCTTATTTTGGATTCCTATGCGGATCATATTAGGTTTTAGAAAACCGAGAAAGCCTATACTCGGTGTAGAGTTATCCGGTGAAATCGAAGAAATAGGAACAGATGTAACTCAATTTAAAAAAGGAGATCAAATTTTTGCATTAACAGAGCTTAATGTCGGTGGTTATGCAGAATATACATGTGTACATGAAAGTGGATTAATAACATTAAAGCCTACCAATGTGACGTATGAGGAAGCAGCAGTTATTCCCTTTGGCGGAACTTCGGCACTACACTTCCTAAGAAAGGCCCGTATAAAAAGGGGGCAACAAGTGCTAATATATGGTGCATCTGGATCAGTAGGAACAGCTGCCGTACAACTTGCTAAATATTTCGGCGCAATCGTTACAGCTGTTTGTAGTCATTCAAATTTTGAACTAGTGCAATCTTTAGGAGCTGATAAAGTAATCGATTATACAAAAGAAGATTTTACTAAGCAAGGGGAATACTATGATATTATATTTGATGCTGTTGGAAAACATAATAGATCCCTTGGAAAAAAAGCATTAACGCCTACTGGTGTATATGTCTCTGTTAATGGCATGATGGCAAAGGTCAGTAAAGAAGATATGTTTCTACTAAAAAAACTAACTGAAACAGAAAATTTAAAACCCGTTATTGATAGAACTTACCGATTAGAAGAAATTGCTGAAGCTCATATATATGTAGAAAAAGGGCATAAAAAAGGGAATGTCTCGATTACCTTAAAATAAAATATATTCAGAAAATAACGTTGACAATTCTTTTTGTAAGATTTACTATTAGTACCATATTAAAAAACTACATACACATACTCTTATCAAGAGTGGCGGAGGGACTGGCCCGATGATGCCCGGCAACCGAGCTTATGACGTATAAGCTAAGGTGCTAATTCCTGCAAAACGAGTTTTCGTTTTGGAAGATAAGAGAGGAACCTATTTTGTCTATTCGGCACCTCTCTTATTTTGAGAGGTGCTTTTTATTTTGAAACGTATATTAAGGGGGAATTATAGATGAAAAAGGTATTATTGAGCATTGTAAGTGGAGCGGTACTATTATTAGGCGCATGTAGCGGGGGTTCAGATAAAGAGGTAAAAGCGTTAGATGAGAAAAAGATTACTGTCGGCGTAACAGGTGGACCGCATGAACAAATTTTTGAAAAGGTAAAAGAAGTGGCAGTGAAAGACGGACTCGAAATCGATATAAAAGTATTTAATGATTATGTAGCACCAAACGTATCTTTAGATGAAAAAAGTCTCGATGTAAATAGCTATCAAACGAAATCATATTTAGACGTATTTAAATCTGAACGCAATATGAAATTAACTGAAGTATTTTCAACTGTAACATTCCCTATGGGCGTATATTCTAAAGATATAAAAGATGTAAAAGACTTAAAAGAGGGCGATGCAATTGCTGTACCAAATGACCCAACGAATGAACTTCGCGCTTTAAAGCTATTTGAAAAAGCAGGGGTTTTAAAAGTGGATCCAAAAGCTACAGAAAAAGCGACTGCAAAAGATGTAATTGAAAATCCAAAAAAATTAAAAATCGTTGAATTAGAGGCATCTCAATTGCCAACACAACTAAGTGAAGTGAAAGCAGCTGCAATTAATACAAACTTTGCATTAGGTGCAAAATTAAGCCCTGCGAAAGATTCTATTTTCCGTGAAGGAAAAGATTCACCATATGTGAACTGGGTCGTTGTTCGTACTGAAAATAAAGATGATGCTGTTGTAAATAAATTAAAGAAGGCTTATCAATCTAAAGAAGTAAAAGAATTTATCGAGAAAAAATTTGATGGTTCTGTTTTACCGTCTTGGTAGGAGCTGAGGATAATGATTGAATTGAAAAATGTATCCAAAGTATTTACAACAAAAAAAGGGAATGTGGAAGCTCTTAAACCTACTTCCCTTCAAGTAAAAAAAGGTGAGGTATTTGGAATCATTGGATATAGCGGCGCTGGTAAAAGCACATTAATTCGCTGTGTAAATTTATTAGAAAAACCAACGACAGGAAACATCATTGTAAACGAGCAAGATTTAACAACACTGTCGACAAAAAAACTAGCAAAAGCGCGACAAAAAATCGGAATGATTTTTCAAGGGTTCAATTTACTTAAAACCGTTACCGTCTATGAAAATATCGCACTACCTTTACGCCTTGCTGGCATTCCGAAAGTAGAAATTGAAAAAAGGGTGGAAAAGTATTTACGTATTGTCGATCTTTTCAATCGAAAAGACGCCTATCCAAGTGAGCTTTCTGGTGGTCAGAAACAACGTGTGGCCATCGCTCGTGCACTATCACATGAACCGGAAGTGTTATTAAGTGATGAAGCGACAAGTGCTTTAGATCCAGAAACAACTGATTCTATTCTTGATTTGTTATTAAAAATCAACGAAGAAATCGGAATTACGATTTTACTCATTACACATGAAATGAACGTTATCCAGCGTATATGCGACCAGGTTGCTGTTATGGAACAAGGGGCTGTAGTCGAAAGCGGGACTGTGAAGGATATTTTCACAAACCCACAACATGTAACAACAAAGAAATTTGTAAATAGTGCCTTTGCAGCGAAAATTCCAGAAGAGGTACAAAAAGAGCTACAAAGTACCGGGGAAATCGTAAGCCTTTCATTTATTGGCACTACTTCAGGGGAACCTGCTTTAGCTGTTGCCACAAAACGTTTCCAAGTATATCCGAATATTTTATCCGGTAATATTACGCAATTAAAAAACGAGGCATACGGGAAACTTGTCGTTCATATGCAAGGTGAACAAAATGAAATTCACCGTGCTTTATCGTTTTTACAAGAGCAAGGAATCATCGTAGAAGGAGGTAGAACAGACTATGGGAAACAAGTCCTTTTTGGATGAATGGGGTAAAGTCATATGGGAATCAACCATTCAAACATTTCAAATGACATCTATTTCGCTGTTAATTTCTATCCTTATTGCGTTACCACTTGGCGTCACACTTGTTTTAACAAGACCTGGTGGACAGCGCGAAAATAAAATCATCTATCCTATTCTAAATACAATTATTAATATCATTCGTTCTCTTCCATTTATCATTCTATTATTCTTTATTTTACCTTTTACAAAGTTTCTAATGGGGACCTCTATTGGTGTGCAAGGTGTGATTGTACCACTTGTCGTATTTACAGCTCCTTATATTGCACGTTTAATGGAAACGGCTTTATTAGAAGTAGACCGTGGTGTGATTGAAGCATATCAAGCAATGGGAGTCTCTACTATAAAAATCATTTGGCACGTCATGGTGAAAGAAGCGCGTCCCTCCCTTGTACTTGGATTAACAATTGCAACGATCGGCTTAATTGGCGCAACAGCAATGGCTGGTCTTGTAGGTGCTGGCGGGCTAGGGGACTTAGCATATCGCTTCGGACATTTACGCTATGAACCTGAAGTAATGTATGCAACCGTGTTTATTTTAATTATCCTCGTTCAAGGATTACAGTCTTTAGGAAATGGTGTCGCACGAAGATTGAAGAAAGATTAAAAAAGAAGGTATCTCACCAAAATGAGATACCTTCTTTTTATCTTTTGAATCCACCTTCTGAATGAATAACTTGCCCCGTAATCCATTCTGCTTCTTCACTTACTAAAAACTTAATGAGCCTTGCTGCATCCTTTGGCTCACCAATTCTGCCAAAAGGAAACATTGGTTTTAATCCTTGCTTTATCTCTTCATTCATCCATCCTGTGTTAGTTGGCCCTGGATTAATTGCATTCACTGTTATTCCTAAATGAGCCACTTCCGCCGATAACGTACTAGTAAGAGCATCAATAGCTCCCTTCGTTGTTGCATACGCCAGTTCTCCTGCCATAGGCCCTTGAAATTGCCCCGAAGTCATATTCACAATTCTACCACCAGATTTCTTATCAAATCCTCGGGCAAATTGACTACTTAACAATGTTGTAGCACGAACATTTACCATGTAATGCTTATCCAAATCTTCAGCAGTCAAATTAGAGAAATCATTATTCGTAGAATACGCTGCATTATTAATTAATATATGAGGGTACCCTAGTTGTTCAGTAACTTTATTTATAAGCTCTTTCGGTGCATCATTCTGAGTTAAATCTAACTCCATACTCGATACTTTCACACCGTTTTTTAGCAACTCTTCTTTTAATTGTATTTGTTCACTTTGATCAACGCCCCAAGGCATCTCTTTATCGTAAGCTGTCCAATATGTAAAAAATATATCGTATCCCGCTTCAGCTAATTCTTTACAAATCGCTGCGCCTATACCATCTAAACGACTTACACCTGTAACAACCACTACTTTATTTTTTAATTGATTCATCATATACTCCTCCAATTTTAAAGGATGCATATTTTATATAAGAGATATAAATTTCCCCACATACGTATCTATCCTTACAAAAGGGATGTACAAGCCAAATATGCAGTCCTTGCATGATTTATAGATAGCTAAATAAACCCTCACTTATGAGAGAAAAATTTATCTATCTAATTTCTAATCATTACAAATTCATCCATATATTGAGTCCTTGTCTCCTTTCCATATATCTCTATTTCTATCATACCAATATGATGTAATACTTCAAATGATAAAAAAATAAAAGTCACTATTTCATGCCAAATTCCTATCAATTTTACTATATTATAATATTTAAATAATGGAAATAATCAGAAAAAAATGCTGGTAAATATTGACTAGCCTTCTTATAATAAAACGTGGGGCTAATGTGAGAATTTAGTTTTAAACAAATAGGGGGAAGAAACATGTCAAAAAAATTACTTTCTTTATTTTCTGTAGTAATCGTAGCAGCTTTTGTAATAACTGGCTGTGGTCAAAGCGATACGACAAATAAAGAACAAAAAGAAAACAAAACAGAAAAAACGGATACAACGAAAGAAAATAAACCTGAAGAAAAAAAATCCGAAGACAAGAAAACTGAAGATAAAAAGACGGAAAATATCGCTACTAGCTCCAGCGATTATTCTAAACTGATTTCCTACATGGAAAAAGAAACAGGCGGGAAAACAAAAGTTCTTTTTGAAAATAAGGAACCACAAGTCTATAAAGCTGAAGATGTTTCAGTATCAATGAATAGTTATACATTAGTTGAATTAAATGGATTACATACGGACTTTAACATTCCATTTAACCGTCAAACAGAGGGCGGAGTTATTCTTGTGAACTATAGCGTAAAAAATAGTTCAGCTAAAGATATCTATTATATGCCAGCATTGGACATATCGTTTACTGGTGCACAGAAAGTATATAGTAACTATAGAGATTTAATTCCAAAAGAAGATCAACTGCCAACTAAGCTTGCTCCAACGAATGATTACTTAGTAAAAGCAGGAGAAACTATTTCTGGTTATATCGCTTATCCATTCGGAAAAGATGATTTAGAAAAAATTTCTAGTCTCTCAACAGTCTCAGTCAATGTCCCGACCGCACAAGCTAATAAAGGGAAATTTGATGCCCCAATCGGAAGCCCTGGAAACTTTTCATTAAGTTTAAACAAACAAGGCTCTGAAAAAGTTGCAGCAGATAAAACTTTCTACCAAGATAAAGCTACAGCTAATAACATGGGCGATAAAAAAATGTTAAAAGAGAAATCAAGTATTAATAACAGCCAAGAATTAGGCGCTGTTAATGTTACATTAGATGGATACCAATTTACTCAATTCACACCAAATTCAGTTGAAGCTCCGCGCTTTGCAAATTTCAAAAATGGTATTGTTCTATTAACAGTACAATTCAAACTTGATAACAAAGATACACAAGACGTTTCACTATCTCCTATAAGCTCTACATTAAGAGTGAATGATGGTACACAATATACAATTAACGAAGGTATGCTACTAAATTACGACTATAACGCTTCAGTCAAAACGGGAACATCTGGAGAGTTACTGCAAGTATTTATTTTAGATCAAGAGCAGTATGAAAAGATTTGGAAAGACAAAAGCTTTGAGATTGAGTTAGGACCTATGAGAAATAAAGAAGCTAAAGATATTTCACAAGGTAAAAAAGCGAAATTTACATTACCTAAATAAATTACTAAATATATAATAGAAAAGGCATATAACATATGATTGTTATATGCCTTCTTTATTTTTATAAAAACACTATTTTTGTTCACATTATATCCATTGTGAATCTTCTCACAATGGATATATAATAAACTTGTAAATACAATATTGGAGGGATTTCAATGGTTATCAATTTTTTAAGAACTGATAAACGTGCTGCTTTCATATTATTATTTTTACGGCTTTACATAGGATATGCATGGCTTGCTGCTGGGATAGGTAAAGTTTTCGGACAATCCTTTGACGCAAGTGGTTTTCTAAAGGGCGCTATCGCTCAGGCGTCAGGTGATCACCCTGCTGTGCAAGGTTGGTGGGCAGATTTCCTTCAACACTTTGTTCTTCCAAATGCAGACCTATTTAGCTTTTTAGTTCAATGGGGCGAAATTTTAGTAGGTCTAGGTTTGATTTTAGGCGGATTAACAAAAACAGCTGCATTTTTCGGAATCATAATGAACCTTTCATTTTTATTAAGCGGAACTGTTAGTGTAAATCCAAACCTGCTTATTTTAACTATGTTCATTTTAGTTGCAGGACAGAATGCTGGACGTATTGGATTAGATGGCTATGTTTTCCCTAAACTTTTCCGTAAAAACAACCATGAAACATATAAATTAAGTAAAACTGCGTAGTAACAGTTTAATTTTAAAATATAAATAAGAAAAAGAGCCTGATTATAGGCTCTTTCTTATTTACTCCAAATCTTATAATCATTTAAATCTTCTCAGTAATGATTTAAACGCAGTTTACAACAAGCTAACTCGGTTGCACAGCAAAAACACCTGTGCCGATATCCATTATATAGTACTAAAAATCTTTCATACTTTCTCCAAGAATATAGTGTGAAAACCACATCAAATTCTGCTTCATAATGGCCACATAAATTCCTGGCTGATCCGAGCTATATGCCATTCCTTTAAATATAATTAATTCTGTATCAACTTCCATATCTCTTAATCCTTCATATAGCTCATATGCATTTGTAATTGGAATTCTTACATCCTTTTCCCCATGTTGAATTAAGGTAGGCGTACAGGCTGATTTAATATATGTCATTGGTGATGTTTTCTTATATATATCTAGATCATTCCATGGAGTATCTCCTAGATACATTCTAATAAAGTAAGGGATATCTGTATGTACATAATGGGTACTCCAATTAGTAATTCCACCCCCCACCGAAATAGCTTTAAATCTACTACTAAATGTAGAACAGAAAGCCGATATATATCCCCCATTACTCCATCCCATAACTCCTACTCTATCTTTATCTACAATCCCTTTTCCAACTAGTTTATCCACTCCAGATACAACATCATCATAGTCAGCAATTCCCTGTTTTCTATAGTTTGCTTTTAAGAATTCATTACCATAACCAGAACTTCCCCTGTAGTTTGGTTCTAAAACGATAAAGCCTTTTTCAACAAACTGTTCAATCGGATATTTCTCATTAAAACAGTCTGAAAATATCGGAAAGGATGCCCAAGCCGGACCACCATGAATTACTACTAATAAGGGATATTTTTTATTTGCGTCAAACTCTACAGGAGTTGATAAAACACCCTCTATTTCCAGGTCATCACTACTTTGCCATGAGATGATTTCCCTGTTACTTTTAAGCCTTCCTTCGAAAAAGCTATTTTCATTGGTTATTTTTTTATCATCCAAATAGATTTCAAAATTTTCATTTGTTATAGCCTTATTATAGGTTATATGATTTCCATCCCTTGTTATGGAAGCATCCATTATAAAGCCATCTACTCTTTCGCTTAACATTTCCACAGTACCCTCCTCACATAGCAATCCAATGAGGTAATTCGTTTTATCCTGCCATCTAATTAAAATTCCTTTAGCTGTCCACTGTAATGGCATAACCGTACTATCAAAATCTGTTAAAGGCTGAATTATCTTTCCACTATTCATATCATATATCTCTAATGTACTCTCTTGTATATGGTTTTTATAGTAATCCTTCTCTCTTATGCTTGCTGAGTAACATATTTTGCTGCCCTCAGGAGAAAAGTAAACACTCCCTCCCAACAACTTATCTATATTCATCTTTTGTAGTTCCCTAGATTCAATATCTAATATGTATAGATCACCATTCATATAATCGTTTAGGCTTGGTGTAGCCATACATACAACCTTTTTCCCATCATTTGAAATATCAAAGTTATGTATATAAAAATCCTTACCGTCCGTTAATTGATAAACACCGCTAACCTTCCGTTCCTGTTTATCATTTTGTTTCACTTTTTCTATTTCAATGTAGTATAAACAATTATTTTGATGTTCCTTACCTACATGATAGAAATCTCCATATAGTTCCTTACGTTTCTTTATCTTCTCACATTCTTTTGAATGTGCAATATAATAAAAACCTTTACCAGTAGGATCCCATTTGAATGTGCTGATTCCTTCTTCCTCATCAGTAATTTGTATCCCAGCATAACCATCTAGTGACTTAAGAAAGATCTGATTTTTAATATCCCCGTCACCACCTGGGCTAAGGTAGGCAATAGTCTTAGAATCTGGGGACCATAATGGATGTGTACTATCTATATCTCCAGTTGTTAGTGGATAACTCTGCCCTTTACCTGTTTCATATATCCATACATGATTTCTATATGTATTGTCTTTCCAGTTAGCTGTCTTCTTAACAAACGCTACGTTTTTGCCATCATCACTTATCTTTGTACTTGATAAGGCCGGTACTGAAATAATCTCTTCTATACTTAAATATGTTTTTTCACTCACTTTCATCAATATGCCCCCTTGTAATGTCCATAAATCTCTCGTCTCTTTTTGTCATAATAAAGGAAATTGTTCACGGATACTTAAAATAGTAACGGAAAATTCAGATAAATAAAAGTGAATCCGATAAAGTAAAATTTTAATCTATAGGGTTCTATCCAATTACTAATTTTAGATATTCTTTTTCAACACAAAAATACCCCATTAGATAAAATATCTAATGGGGTACAAATTCATAAATTTATTTTTAAACTACAACTATATGTTGATTTTGAATAAAGTTTGATAAAAAGTATGCTGCAAACGTTGATTTTATAATAGAAGAATTACTTACATTTTGAAAAAAGATTGATTAAAAATAGATTCTTGTGAATTAGTGTACAATTTTTATAAAAAAGTTTGATTAAAGCTCATTGGGAATCCTTTAATCAAAACATCGCAATTTTATTTCAAATCTGCATTAATGCGCACGAGTGGAAGTATTCAAGAGATTATGGAAATGCCAATGTAAAAAAAGGATATTTTTTGCTTTTTATTTATTATTTTTTCCTATCACTATATCGCTTATGTATTCATAATTATTTTTATTTACTTTCGAGATAATTATCAAAGTTAAATATACACTGTTACCTGTTTGCTAAAGATGAATTTTGTGAAAATATAAAATTTACTTCAAATATTTTACATGGTATTGTAGTTCTTAGATAAGTTAATCACGTCAGTGTAAATGTCAGGAGTGAATAAAAAAATGAACTATCATATTCATGTAATACCAGAAGAATTAGAACGTATTGCAAGGGATTTTTCTACTGCTGCAGAAGAGGCTAGAAATATTTTAAATCAAATAAATACGTTAGGCTCTAATTCAAAAGAACAATGGGAAGGGAATAAACATAAAAAATTTTTAGAAGATTTACCCGAATGCATAAAACCTTTAAATGAATACATTCATGGTTTACACGAAACCAGTCAGAAAATACAGCAAACCGCTACTCAATTCCGAAATGTAGATGAATAGCGTTAACATAATGAAAAGGAACCTGCATAGGTTCCTTTTCATGTTTCCAAAACATACTCAATTAAGTAACTCTACAAATACCTCTTCTTCTTCATCTACAAAACCCACAAATATAATTTCTTCAATATCTTCATGATTAAATACAAATGTATAATCAGGGTTAATGTATCCCTCCGGATAAAAACAACCAATATAGTCATACATGCTAGCTTCTTCGACCATAAGTATTTGTTTTCTTCCGTAAATTACAATCTTTTTCGTCCCTTCCTTTAGCAAAACAATAGAACCATTTGGTAATAGCCTTTCTTTAGAAAATTCCATAGTTGTCCATCCTCTCTCATACTTCTTATATATTTTTTAGTATTATTTTAATAGCACAGATTTTACTTGAACCACCCTGTCATTTTCGACCAAGCATTATTTATCTCTCTCTTCACTCTATCTTTCATCATATACTTTGGAGCAACTGTCATAGTAACTCCTGTTATTTCAAAAAACAATTTTTCTAAAAATACCATGTCATTTAAATTACACACTTCTAACTCATTTTGCTTTTCTATCATGAACCAGTTATAACCTCGACCTACTAAAAAACTTATCTTTTTTCTATCATTCTTCCCATCTTTACTAGAAAAAGTAGTACATCTTCCTAAACTTTCACGTTCTTTTAACGATACTGTAAATGCTTCTGCAAATTCCTTTGTTACTTCCTCTTTTTCTATTAAAAATTTCTTTAGGTTTCCAATTGAAAATTTAGAAGACATTTCATTCAATTGATCATATGTTGCTACTTGGATGCGCGCCTTCATATGTATAGACTCCGCTTCTGTTTCGTCTAACCAATTTCCCATAATATTAATATATTCATTCAATCCTTCTGTTACCGTAAAAGTATATGTACTTTTTGAGGATGAAATTCTTTTTCCTTCAAGAATCATAAATTCGGCTTTCTCTAATGAAATATAATGGTATACATCTATATCCTGTTCCTCACTTTGTACTTCCAGTTTAACAACCACATCATTGAATTTACAAATCTCTAAAAAATACATTGTATCTGGTTCAATAGTGAGCTTACCTTCTGTTTCTTTCAATACTCCATCTTCTATAAGAGTTGTTTTCACTTCTTCCCACTCTTGATCTATTTGCTCTACTGTATAGCCTTTATATGGATTTTCAAATCCTCTAACTTCTTCCATTCCTATCATTCGAAATAGAAAAAAAGCTTCTCTGCTATCTAAATGTAATTCCAAATTCATAAGATTAGCTCCCCATTCTATTTTCTCTAACCTTTAATCAACTATAAGAGGAATGCAATTATATAATCAAGGTTCAACAAACCCTCTTTAAAAGGCTCTATGTGTTTTCCCTCCACTTTCTATATGCTTCCGTAAATAATAATATCTATGAAGTTCCATAATGAAATGAAACAAAATAAGCGAAAGCATTGAGTATACACACATTAATACAATTGCCACCATCTGTTGTGTTGCAAAACCAAGACTGATGTTAGCAATAAGTTGCCCTAATCCTACAAAAGCAACTGCTCCTATGCCCCCCATTCCTTTCGATGATTTTGACTTTTTTCTTGGTTCCTGAAGTTTTTTAATATGATTTTTATAATAATGATACAAAGCAAAACTATATAAACCAAATGAAAAAATAAAATAAATTGGCGTTTGTAATTCTAACATTTCATATGCAAATTTTTGAGCTATAACCAATAATCCTACTGAACATACGATACCAAATACTCCTCGAAATAGAGTGTATTGTAATTGCCGTTTCCGAGGATTGATAATAATCCATATCGCCCATAGGTTCAAAAAGATAATCGGAGGAGCCACTATATATACATACAATAATCGAAAAGGATTCGCAAAAGCAGGCGCAAGAACAAATATGTCTGCTATCCCAATAACAAGAGTAATAATGGTCGATCTTATATCCTGTGCAGCATAAACAGCCATATAGTATTCAAAAGCTTTCTTATTAAAATCTATATTTTTTTGCATGTTAATTAAACCACCCCGCTACTGTTGACCAAGCTTTTTTCGCACCCGTTTTCACCATATCCTTAACATTATCATCTTCACCATCACCATCTAAATCAACATCCCATTTCACACCTTCTGTGAAATACGTTAGCCCTACTGATATACCAAACCCCGCGGCAGCAACTACCAGAGCTGGTGCTGCTGCTGGAAGGGCTGCAACAGTCAGAACCGCTGCTCCCACAGTTGTTGCTCCTCCTACAACAACATTACCAATAATATCACCTGCGATTTTATCACTTGAGGCATTACTTTTGATATTCTCACTTGTATCCGTATATGCGTCTATAGCTACACTAGCCCATCCAAGCTTATCTTTTAAAGCCATTTTAGCTGCGCTTCCTTTTTTTATCATGGCTTCTATTTCTTTTATCTTAGTGGAAGCAGTTCCATTTTCTATTTTTTTTTCGACATCATTTATATAATAAATCTTGTGCTCTCTATGACGTCCATTAATTTTTTTATTGTCTTTTACAGAATCGTAACTCTCTCTTATAAGGATTCGTTTATTTTTTCTGTCAAAGTCATGTTTTACCTCATAACCATTCTTTACTTTATAAGCTACCTTCCCTACTGCACCTGCACCTATAACTGTTCCAACTGTATTCCCCGTCCCATCAAATGGTGCATTCCAATTGAAGCCAGTTATACCTAGAAATGAACCTTCTTTATCCTTCTTAACGAAATCTTGTTTCGTAGTATCTACAAAATTTGCTAACGATTCAATTTTTCCGTTCGTTTCCTGCAATCGCTTTTGATAAAATGCATATGTTTCAATAATATGTCCACGACTTTTTGATTCCCACGGAATATTATGAAGCTCCCTTTGTAATCTCTGATCTAATTCTTTAAGTTGTTCTATTATACTCAATAAATCTTCTTGTAATGAGGTTAAATATTCCTCTCTCACTAAAATTTTACCCATTTCTCCCACCCACATTCTCATTTATTCCACTTACATAGATAAAGTTGTCATAAGATATATACTTTCTACAAGCTCGATATCATTTACACTGAATACTTCTACTCTCTTTTGATTTTGCATAACTAACCAATTATTAGATATCCCCGTAATAAATTGAATACTTTGACTTTCCCAACTGTTTAACCCCTTTGAAGAAACTGTATATTCCCCTAAATATGTATAATTCTGCAACGAAGAAATAAATTCTCTAGCAAATTCTTTTGATACTTTTTCATTTTCTAGTAAATACTTTTGTAGGTCTTCTTCTGTAAAATTACGGAACTCTTTCATAATTCGATCATATGTCACTATATTCATAGATTCTTTTTTGTCAGTACTTGTTTCTTTCGAAGCCTCCAATTGATTTCCAATAATATTAATATACTCTTGTAAATTAGAGATTACGGTTATTCTATATATCGAAGAGCCCTGTTCTTGTTTAATCTCAATAACTTGGTAAGACGAAATAAAGTAATACGCTTGAACTTCTTCTTCAGCACTGTATAAATGAAATCGTACTATTGTATTACTTAATTTACAGGATTGAAATAACGAAAATACCGTTGGTTCAATTATGATTTCATTGTTATCTTCAACAATAATATTATCTTCTATAAGCTTACATTTTATATCTTCCCACGCTTCATTGAATTCTTCTGAAGAATAGCCTTCGTACAAATTATTAAAAAGAGTTATCTCTTGAAAACCAATCATTTTAAATAAGAAAAAAGCTTCATGACTATCTAATTCTAATGTTACATACCCCAACTGCATGTCATCCTTTCACCATCATACCTTCAAGTAAAGTACAATTATTTTGAAATTTATTCATCTTTACAAATTAATGTAATTCATCAGTAAATGCTATTTAAATTCACTCTAATTTTATTACAAAACAACTCTTTTTTTCTATAATATTCAGAATAAAAATTGACGGATTTCTCAAAATAAACTTTCGGATATTTCCTCACTTCAATAACCTCTTAAACAATTTCTCTCTTAATAAAATCGGAATGTTCATTCAAATAAAAATATTTTTGTTCTAAATCCGATAAAAATTCATGTTGCCTACTCGTTTTTATTCCTTTTAAACGAGTTGAACGACCTAGAGAGGATACATCTTGAATTTTCAGCCATGTTTTATAATTTATACCGATACCTGAACCACGACCTTCTTTTATCCACTTTTCAATTTCAGGTGTTCTTTTTCTTTTAGACATAAAAACACCCCTTTAGATAATCATATCTAAAGGGGTGAAGCATCACAACTTCTTTTAAAACGTCGCGACTTTATTCAAAACATCGCATCTTTTTTATAAACATCGCGACTTTATTTCAAATCCACACTATATTTATTAACCTACCAATCTCCTACTCAACCGTAACAGACTTAGCTAAGTTACGTGGCTTATCAACGTCACACTCGCGGTGAAGTGCTGCGTAGTATGAGATAAGTTGTAATGGAATAACTGCTACTAGCGGTGCTAGCGCTTCGTGTACAGCTGGTAATACGAAGCTGTCACCTTCCATTTCTAAGCCTTTCATTGAGATGATACATGGGTTAGCTCCGCGTGCTACTACTTCTTTCACGTTACCACGAATTCCAAGGTTTACGTGCTCTTGTGTAGCAAGTGCGATAACTGGTGTACCATTTTCAATTAAAGCGATTGTACCGTGTTTTAACTCTCCTCCAGCAAATCCTTCTGCTTGGATGTAAGAGATTTCTTTTAGCTTTAACGCGCCTTCTAAACCTACGTAGAAGTCTACGCTACGTCCGATGAAGAAACAATTACGCGTTGTTGCTAAAAATTGTTTTGCTAATGCGTCCATTTCCTCTTTTTGATCACAAAGTTCTATCATTGCATTTGCTACAAGTCCTAATTCGTGTGTTAAATCGAAATCAAGAACTTCACCTTTCGCTCTAGCAATGTCCGCAGCTAAAATTGAAAGTACTGCAAGTTGTGCTGTATAAGCTTTCGTTGATGCAACTGCAATTTCTGGTCCCGCGTATAACGGAAGTGTATAATCAGCTTCACGAGAAAGCGTAGAACCAGGTACGTTTGTAATCGTTAATGCTTTATGCCCCATTTCATTTGTCTGTACAAGTACTGCACGGCTATCAGCTGTTTCACCACTTTGTGAAATGTAAATGAAGAATGGTCTTTCTGTTAATAATGGCATGTTATAAGAGAATTCACTTGCTACATGCACTTCAACTGGCATTTTTGCAAACTTCTCGATAAATTGTTTTCCAACAAGACCTGCATGATAACTTGTTCCACATGCAATGATGTAAATACGATCGCTATCTAAAATTGCATTGCGAATGTCTTGATCTAATTCAATCTCGCCATTTTCATCTTGGTACTTTTGAATTATATTACGGATTACAAGTGGTTGTTCATCGATTTCTTTAAGCATGAAATGAGGATATGTTCCCTTTTCAATATCACTTGCATCTAATTCCGCTGTAAACGGTGCACGTTCAATCGTTTCACCTTGTAAGTTTTTAATTGTAATACTTTCTTTCGTTACAATTACGATTTCTTTATCCATTAATTCAATAAATTGATCTGTAACTTGTAACATCGCCATAGCGTCGCTCGCCACAACATTAAAGTTGTCACCAACACCTACTAATAGCGGGCTTTTGTTTTTAGCAACATAAATCATGTTTGGATTTTCAGCATCAAGTAATCCGATTGCATAAGAGCCATGTAAAAGAGATAGCGTATTACGGAACGCTTCTTCTACACTTAGTCCTGTGCTCACTTGTTGTTCCATAAGCTGCACGATAACCTCTGTATCAGTTTCACTTACGAACGTTACATCTTGTAAATATTCCTTTTTCACTAACTCATAGTTTTCAATTACACCGTTATGAACTAGTGTAAAGCGTTTTGATGTACTTTGATGCGGATGCGCGTTTACTTTGCTTGGAACACCATGTGTAGCCCAGCGCGTGTGACCGATTCCCACGCTTGCTGCTACGTTCTCATCTACGATTTCGCGAAGTTTTGCAATACGACCTTTTTCTTTGTATACAACAACACCGTTCTTTGCTTGTACTGCAATACCTGCTGAATCATATCCACGATATTCTAGCTTTTCTAAACCTTTTAATAAAATTTCCTTTGCATCTTGTTCTCCAATAAATCCTACGATTCCACACATGTTTAGTCGCCGTTACAAATGCTTACACTGCTCTGCGAACATGTAACGACATAGTCCGATACCATTTTTATTTATACTAAAAAACGGATTACATATTGCTAGCCCTGTAAGCTTGTAACGGCTTTCACCTTCCTCTCGATTGGGTTTAAGTCCGTATATACTTATACAGCTAGTTTTCATCCGTTCCTTTTCTCTCATCACACTTTCACCTTTGTCCACTAAGTCACCTTAATGATTTAAGTAAAAGATTGCGGTTGTGATGAACAACCGGGAGTCATCCGCCGAAATCTCGATAAACCCCACCTCGTCAACTACACTACTTGTAGTTCTGGCGCTTCTATAAATTACAATATTTCCTTTGAGAAAAAGAACAAGACCATCTTATAACAAACATGGATAAACCGTCAATGAAATTTTTTTCATTGTCTATAAAACATATGAAAAAGGAGCACTTCTTGTGCTCCTTTTTCAATAAATTCATCAAATTATTCAGCGCCAACTTCCGCTTTCACAACTTCTACAATGCGATGCACATATGCGTCACAAACTTCTTGTGTTGGTGCTTCTGCCATTACACGAATAAGTGGCTCTGTTCCAGATGGACGAACAAGAATGCGGCCATCACCATTCATTTCTTCCTCTACAATACGAATAATTTCTTTAATTTTTTCGTTTTCTAATGCTAGCTTTTTATCTGTTACACGAACGTTTACTAGTAATTGCGGGAATTTTGTCATTTCTCCTGCAAGCTCAGATAATGGTTTTTTCGTCATTTTCATGATGTTTACAAGTTGAAGTGCACTTAACATTCCATCACCAGTTGTAATGTAATCAAGTAAGATAATGTGACCTGATTGTTCTCCTCCCAGGTTATATCCACCACGCTTCATTTCTTCCATTACGTAGCGATCACCAACTGCTGTTTTATCACTTGTAATACCGTTAGCTTCAAGCGCTTTATAGAAACCTAAGTTACTCATAACTGTTGAAACAACTGTATTGTGCTTTAGTTGACCAGTTTCTTTCATGTACTTTGCACAAATAAACATAATTTGATCGCCATCAACGATGTTTCCTTTTTCATCTACAGCGATTAAACGGTCACCATCACCATCAAAAGCAAGACCGATATCAGCACCTTTTTCTTTTACTAATTTAGCTAATACTTCTGGATGTGTAGAGCCTACTCCATCATTAATGTTCATACCGTTTGGTGAAGTACCCATTGTTGAAATATCAGCTTCTAAATCCGCAAATAAATATGGAGCTAAAGAAGACGTAGCACCATGCGCACAATCTAAGGCGATATGTAAACCAGAGAAATCTTCCTCTACAGTTTGTTTAATGTATTGTAAATATTTTTGTCCACCTTCAAAATAATCACTCACTTGTCCAAGATTAGTACCTGTTGGACGTGGCAACTCATCAACTTCTTTGTCTAATAAAGCTTCGATTTCTGCTTCCTGCTCATCCGTTAATTTAAAACCGTCTGAACCAAAGAATTTAATTCCGTTATCCTGTACTGGATTATGAGATGCAGAAATCATAACACCTGCTTGTGCATCTAACGCTTTTGTTAAATAAGCAACACCTGGTGTAGAAATAACACCAAGACGCATTACTTCTGCTCCAGTTGATAATAGACCTGCTACTAAAGCTCCTTCTAGCATATGTCCTGATATACGTGTATCACGGCCGATAATTACTTTTGGACGATCTGTATCTTTTGTTAATACATAACCACCGAAACGTCCAATTTTGAACGCTAATTCAGGCGTTAACTCCTGGTTCGCTACCCCGCGTACTCCATCTGTACCAAAATATTTACCCATTATGATTCGCTCCTTTGTCTGGCTCTTTTTGATTATCTACCGTTGGCTCTTGACTAGTTTCTTTTTCTTTATTTTGTTCCTTTTCCTGTTCCTTTTCCTGTTCCTTTTCCTGTTCCGGATCAGGTTTAGGTTCAGATTCAGGATTTTTTGGTTTTTCAGTTTGATTATCTTGGTTATTATTTGAATCTGGTTTTTCACCGTTACCCTGTACTTCTTTATCTGGATTTTCTTTCTTCACAATTGTGACTTTAGCACTTTTTTGTTTTGGCTCTATTGAAATATTACCAGGACCGCTCACTTGAATAGAAACATCCTTCGTCCCCGGAGATACATTTTGCAGATTAATCGCTGCTGTTATTTGAGCTGCTGTTATTTTATCTACTATACTTGTTTCTCCTGAAATATCAACGCTTATCTTCCCATCTTGCGGCGAAAGTAGCTGGGCCGTAACATCTTTAGAAAGTCCATTTTTTTGAATTGATATACCATCAATCGTTCTTGTTTTCGTTTGTTTTGTTTTTTGCACACCTACTGAAACCTTCACTTGATTCGGTTTTGCACTTGTTACACCCTTTGGTAATAAAACAGAGGTATCGAATGTTGTAGACTCTGTCAATTGACTAAGATCTACTTCGACCCCCTCTATCGATTGTATATTATCCAATATATCTTTTGGACCTGCTATCGTTATTTCTCTCGGCTCAACACTAATATTTGTAACGGCCAATCCTTCTGGTAAACTCCCCTTTTTCGTATACGTTACAGGAACAGTTTTTTCAGTATTATTGGCCGTTGCTTGCGTCGTCACATTCAACGTTACATTAATTTTAGATGGACTTGTTCTTACATTTAAACGTTTTCCTTCTTTATTGTATAATGTAACTTCGGCTGTTTTCGTAACAGTTTTATTAACACCTTTTAAATCAATATACGCTTTAGCAGATGAAATACTTTCAATTTCTTCTTTCGTCCCAACTACCTCAACAGTATCAGGTTTAATGTTTGATTTTTCGAGGGTAGAACCCGCTGGCATCTGATCCTCATTTGATAATTTTAAGTCTACATGAACATATTTTCTCGCTTTTTCATGAAGAGTAATTTTAATTGTCGATGGCTGAACTGTTCCTTTCACATCATCTGGAAGCCCGTTCGTTTTCAAAGAAACTTCATAAGTTCCTGTTTCGCTATCTCTCAAATCAACTGGTATATCAAATTGTTTTTTTGCTATTGCTGTAGCAACTGCTGCTTTTGGGCCCTCTAACTTTACCTTAACGCCCTCTGCCGGAATACCACTTACAATATATTTCTCTTCATCATACTTAAGGTTAATATCATAATTAGTTAATGTTTCTTTCGCATCATTTGCAAAAGGTAGTATCCCTGATGTCGTATTTTTTTCAGTTAAAGTCGCTGACATAAAAAGCATACACGCCAATAGTAATGAGATTCCTTTTAAAAACCAATGATTCTCCATTAACTTATCCATGACGCTTTCTCCTCCAATTCCATAAAGACGAAGAAGTCGTTTTTTCGTTCGCACTAAACTCAGCTAACAACATATCTTTCAGTTGTTCTGTCTTCAAATCACGATGCAACTTACCATTTTTCGTTAAAGAAATTTGGCCTGTTTCTTCCGACACAACTACTGTAATACTATCCGTAACTTCACTAACTCCCATTGCAGCGCGATGCCTAGTTCCTAACTCCTTAGAGATAAATGGACTTTCCGATAACGGCAGATAACATGCTGCTGCTTTAATGGTACTTCCTTGCATAATTACTGCTCCGTCGTGAAGAGGTGTATTAGGAATGAAAATATTAATGAGTAATTCCGATGATACGTTTGCATTTAGCGGAATACCCGTTTCCACATAATCACCCATACCGGTCTCTTTTGACAAAGTAATTAATGCACCTATTCTACGTTTCCCCATATATTCCGTTGCTTTCGCTATCGCTGTTGCAACGATTTCAGGTTCATCATCCTCTTGAGTCCCAACACGAGAAAACAGGCTCCCGCGTCCTAGCTGCTCAAGCGCTCTTCGTAATTCTGGCTGGAAAATAATAATAACGGCCAAAAATCCCCACGTTAATACTTGTTCAGTTAGCCAATATAGCGTATGCAATTCAAGGAAAATACTGATCATCCGAACGACAATAATAACTGTAATCCCTTTTAAAAGTTGAACAGCTTTCGTCCCCCGGATTATGAGAATTAGCTTGTATATAATAAACCATACAACGGCAATATCTAATACCGTACTAAGATATTTCAAAATGGTCGTATCTTCAAAAGGCATGCTAACCCTTCCTCCTACTTACGAGCAATTCTATCCATATATTGAAATATTATTTTATGCTCTATCTGTATGTATTTCCAACAACTAGTTAATTATACCATACATGAAACAAACAACAATTACAAACAACCCCCTTTAGTCTAAATTGGTAAGATGTCAAACATTCTTATCGTACAGTATAATATAAATCATTATTATACTCCTATTTTCAAATAAAAAAAGCAACTTCTCAGTTGCTTTTCTTACATTTATTTTAGTTTTTCACCGAATAAAGAACCCATTAAAGCAACCGCTGTTGTTGCTGTTCTATTTCGCTCATCTAAAATCGTATTTACCTCAACAAACTCAGCAGATGTAACAATATCAGCTTCCGCTAACATTTCCATTGCTAAATGGCTTTCACGATAAGATAGGCCACCAATTACAGGCGTTCCAACTCCTGGTGCATCATGAGGATCAAGACCATCTAAATCTAATGATAAATGGACACCATCAGTATGAGATAAATACGCGATTGTTTCTTCCATAACAGCCGTCATACCCATACGATCGATCTCGTGCATTGAGAATACTTTAATACCTTCATTGCGGATGAAGTCTTTTTCTCCTTCATCTAATGCTCGTGCACCGATAATTACAACATTCTCTTTTTTCACCTTTGGATATGCCCCGTATAAATCTACAAGTGAAGGATGTCCATACCCTAAACTTGCTGCAAGTGACATACCGTGAATATTTCCAGATGGTGAAGTTTCTTCTGTATTTAAGTCGCCATGTGCATCATACCAAATAACACCTAAATTTTTATAATGTTTGGCAACACCAGCTAATGTACCGATAGCGATACTATGGTCACCACCTAATACAAGTGGAAAACGTCCTTCTTCTATAATATGATCCACCTTACTTGCTAATTCGTTACATACAGTTGCAACTTGTGTAAGGTTTCTTAAGCTTGTATTTACATCTACTTCTTTTTCTCTCTCTATACATATATCTCCCATATCTTTAACGTCATATCCAATTTCTTCAATTCTTTCAACTACGCCTGCATAACGGATTGCACTCGGCCCCATATCAACTCCACGACGCATCTGTCCTAAATCCATTGGAACTCCAATAACTGAGATTTCTTTTTTCATAGATAGTATCCCCCTTTTGTGCCTTCACTAAATATTTTAAATCTTTTATATAGTCTGACTCAACTCGACATTTTTTTGTATGGATATACAAATTATTCACTTATATCCGCTTTGAAACCCAAATGTTAAGACTATTCTATGTATAAAGTTAACTTAATGAAACAACTACCATCATTATTATTAGATAATAATAAAAAAACACTTCTACATTTAGGAGTGTTTTTCTGATGCTATTTTCCACACTGCAGCAATATTTTTTGCTGTCATTTCGATATTCTCTGCTGCTACTTTATATGCCTCTTCTAAAGTCATCGGACTCGCTGTAATACTAAATACTGCATCAATTCCTTTTTCATGAACAGCAGTGTAATTTGGAGACACAGATCCTCCAATAGCAATGACAGGAATGTGAAAATGCTTCGCACGCTCCGCAACACCTACAGGCGCCTTTCCGTATGCTGTTTGTTCATCTATTCTACCTTCACCAGTTATAATTAAATCTGCTCCATCTATATACTTATCAAATTTTGTATAATCTAATACAATTTCAATTCCTCTCCGCAAGTTTCCCTTTAATACCGCTATAACAGCTGCTCCCATACCTCCTGCAGCCCCTGCGCCAGGTATTTTAGATACGTCGCAAGATAAGTATTGTTTAAGGATGTGCGCATAATGCTTTAAATTCTCATCCAGCTCTTTCATCATCTCTGCATTCGCCCCCTTTTGCTGCCCAAATACAAGAGATGCTCCTCTTATTCCAACTAACGGATTATCTACATCACATGCTGCTTCTATCTTTATATGCATTAAGCGTGAGTCCATTCGCGAAAAATCAATAGCGACAATTGAATGTAACGTTCCTCCAGATGGATCTATTACTTCCCCTTTTCCATTTATAAACCTGACTCCTAAAGCTGACAACATACCTGCTCCTCCATCATTTGTAGCACTTCCTCCAAGTCCTAAAATAATGTGCTCAGCTCCTTCATCTAGCGCATGTAGTATAAGCTCTCCTGTTCCTTTCGTCGTTGTAACAAGTGGATTTCGCTTTTTAACCGGAACATGTTGTAACCCTGATGCTGCTGCCATTTCAATAAACGCTGTCTTTTTATCTTTAGACATACCATAAAAGGCTTGTACACGTTCTCTAAGCGGTCCTGTCACATGAAGTGATGTAATCCTCCCCCCTGTGGCATCAACAAGTGAATCAACCGTTCCTTCACCTCCATCTCCAATTGGTATTTTTACATACTCTGCTTTAGGGAAAATTGCTCCAAAACCTCTTTCAATAGCCTCACATACTTCTATAGCTTTTAAGCTTTCTTTATATGAATCAGATGCAATAACAACTTTCACAATTATCCCCATCCTTTATTTTCACGTTTTCTCCATTTTAAATGAAAAATATGAAAGTTGTCTTTTCAAACACAAAAAAAGCTTACATCATATGATGTAAGCTTTTTTTTAGATGGAGCCTAGCGGGATCGAACCGCTGACCTCCTGCGTGCAAGGCAGGCGCTCTCCCAGCTGAGCTAAGGCCCCTTAGTAATTAAGCGGAAGACGGGATTCGAACCCGCGACCCCAACCTTGGCAAGGTTGTATTCTACCACTGAACTACTTCCGCAAAAATGATGAGCCATGAAGGACTCGAACCTTCGACCCTCTGATTAAAAGTCAGATGCTCTACCAACTGAGCTAATGGCTCGTAAATGGCTGGGCTAGCTGGATTCGAACCAGCGCATGACGGAGTCAAAGTCCGTTGCCTTACCGCTTGGCTATAGCCCA